>NZ_KV790849.1:30727-91684 GCF_001807725.1 Granulicatella sp. HMSC31F03
TAGCAAACTTACTTTCAGGATTAAGTTCATTTGTACCGCTAGCTATTGGGGTATATTTAGTTATTGTTGGGGACACTAAGTTAGCCACAGTTATTGCAATTTATTTAGCGAGTGATCGTATTGTTAGCCCGTTACTCAATGCAATAGATTACTATCAAAGATTTAATTCAATAATTCCTGTAATCGAAAGAGTGGAAAAGTATACGGAGTTTGAATGGACTCATTTAGAAAGCAAATCAAGTATCAGTACGGTATTTCCAATTGAGTTAAAAGAGTGCACTGTTCAAATTGATGGAATGACTATATTAAAGAAAATTAATATAGAAATGAATGGGAATGATAGGATACTAATTATGGGGCCATCAGGTTCTGGGAAATCTACACTTTTGGAATTACTATATGGAGTGCATGTATCTGAAGTTGGTGTGCAGAAGTATAATGGAGTTCATAGACAATTAGTTTCAGGAGATGATTTGAAGAAACATATTGGCTTCTTTACCCAGGAATCAAGGATTTTCTATGAATCATTAAAATTTAATCTCTCTTTAGGGGAAGACTATTCTGATAGTGAAGTTACTTCTGTTCTTCAAAAAGTGGGACTAGGTTATTTAGTGGATAGACTAGGATTACATAACTCAGAAGTAAATCTTGATGAGTCACTTTCTGGAGGAGAGAAAGCTAGAATTTGCCTAGGCCGACTATTACTTAGAAAATACCAATTACTGCTATTAGATGAGTTTTCTTCTGCCATTGATGAGGATACAACGATGATGATTAGAGAACTTCTTATAAAGGATAACATTCCATTTATAGAGATAGCTCATAGAGTTCCGAAGAATATACACGTATATAACAAACAGTATACTTTGGAATCAGGAGAACTAACTCTAAATTGAAGTGCTTTTTATGTTGAAAAAGAAATAGAATGTGAATTACGCGAAGTAGGGACTTGTTCCGTACTTCGCGTTTTAAATTTCGAAGGTATCATCATTTTATGTGTATTCATTTATAAATACTTCTTCACTTTTTATTATTTTGTGGTATCCTATGTAAAGAGAAAATGAAAGAAAGTAGTAGCACCATGAAGAAAATTATCGTCATCAATACTGGTGGTACGATTGCTATGAGTGAAGACCGCTCAACGGGCAGCGTAACACCAACAGGAACAAATCCATTAACAAACTCAGATACTCTTTTCGCACCGATCGCAAGTGTCGTTGTAGAGGACTTATTTAACTTACCATCCCCACATATGACGGAAGAAAAAATGTGGGAAGTTCAAAAGAGAATCGTCCAAGCACAAAAGGATGGTTTTGACGGAGCTGTGGTAACTCACGGAACGGACACCTTAGAGGAAACCGCGTATTTCTTAGAGTTGACAACAGATGGAACCTTCCCAATTGTATTGACCGGAGCGATGCGTTCCAGCAATGAAATCGGAGCGGACGGTTTAGCGAACTTACGCAGTGCCATTATTACGGTAACGAGTCCAGAGAGTGTAGATAAAGGCGTTCTTGTCGTGATGAACGATGAAGTCCATGCAGCAACGTATGTGACAAAGACACATACTACAAATGTTGCGACTTTCCAAACACCCACTTTTGGACCGCTTGGCTTAGTGTCAAAGAGTGAAGTTATTTACTTCCAAAAGTTCTTACATCATGAATATTATCCAATTAAAGAACTCGTGGATAAGGTATACTTATTGAAGGCGTATGCTGGAATGGATTCGATGTTATTTGATGCCATTGCCGATTCAGATGCTAATGGATTAGTCATCGAAGCTCTTGGGGCAGGGAATCTACCGCCAACGACACTTCCTGGGTTGCAACGTTGCTTGGATAAAGGAATTCCAGTCGTTCTCGTATCCCGTGCATTTAACGGTGTAACGTACGATGTATATAATTATTCAGGTGGGGGCAAACAGCTACGTGAAGCAGGAGTGATTTTCACAACTGGGCTTAGCGGACAAAAGGCTCGTGTGAAATTATCGGTGTTATTAAGCGCTCATGCGAATAGAGAAACAATCGTTAGAGCATTTCAAGTATAGGAAAGAGGATTAAATATGGTTAGAAAAATTGGACGAGTGGTTCGTCAATATGAAGGAAAACCGATTATTTACGGCATGCCACTAGAAGAACTAACTGCTTGGTTTGAAGCAAAAGGCGAAAAGAAATTCAGAGCAGGACAATTATGGGATTGGCTTTACCGCAAACGTGTAACCAGTTTTGAAGAAATGACAAACTTGCCAAAATCACTGATTGAAGAGTTACAAGAAGAGTTCACATTCCCAGTGTTAAACGAACGTATCAAACAACAATCAACAGACGGAACACGTAAATTCCTCTTTGAATTAGCAGACGGCCTCTTAATCGAAACGGTATTAATGCCACAAGAATACGGATTATCTATCTGTGTGACCACACAAGTAGGATGTAATATCGGATGTACTTTCTGTGCCAGCGGAATTATCGCAAAACAACGTGACCTTGTTGCAGGGGAAATCGTAGCGCAAGTCATGCACGTGCAACGTACTTTAGACGAAGTGTCTCCTGGGGACCGCGTTAGTCACATCGTAGTTATGGGGATTGGGGAACCATTCGATAACTACGATAATGTCATCAAGTTCTTAAAAGTTGTGAACTCTGATAAAGGGCTTGGAATCGGGGCTCGTCATATCACTGTGTCTACCAGTGGTTTGGCTCCAAAGATTCGTGAGTTCGCTGACGAAGGATTACAAGTCAACCTTGCACTTTCACTTCACGCGCCAGATAACGATACACGTTCTCGTATCATGCGTATTAACCGTAAATATCCAATTGAAGTCGTGATGGATGCGATTAATGAATATATTGCTAAAACCAATCGTCGTGTAACCTTCGAGTACATCATGCTCGATCACGTGAATGATTCGGTGGAACAAGCACAACAATTAGCTGATCTTCTTGCGGACAAGAAACGTCTTTCATACGTGAACTTAATTCCTTATAACAAAGTTCGAGAGCATGACCAATACGAACGAAGTGGAAAAGAACGCGTAGTTGCCTTCTACGATGTGTTGAAGAAAAACCACATCAACTGTGTCGTTCGTAAAGAATTCGGACATGATATCGAAGCAGCCTGCGGACAATTACGTTCAAGCCAAATGAAACGTGACCGCGCTGAAAAAACAAAAGCATAATAAAATAGATGAACCACACTTCAGAAGAGAGGTGTGGTTTTTGTGTGCAAAAATCAAATAATAGCAGATATTTTTATTGGAATTTGATTGAAATCTACAAAAGAACTCTATTTTACAAAAGAAAATTTGCTATAATATTAACAAAGAAAGCGGTTAAATTAAGATACAAGTACAGGAAGGAGTCGCTCGAATGCTAGAAGTTCATATTCAAAATTTTTCATATGGAAAAAAAGAGATTCTAAATCAGATTGACTTGCATCTTCCACCATCTCAGATTATTGGGCTAGTAGCACCAAATGGAGTAGGGAAATCTACGCTTATCCAAATACTGTCTGGACACTTAAGAAATAATGGCATTTCGGTGTGCTATCAAGGGAAGGATTATACAAACGAACCATTATTTATGAGACAACATATCGTGAAGATGCCGGATCAATCTGAATTATACGATGAGTTAAATGGAATCGAACATTTGAATTTCTATGCCTCGATGTGGAAGGTAGCTTCTGGAACTGTTCAAACTGTGATAGAGCAGTTGAAAATGGAAGACTATATTCATCAAAAAGTGGGTGGGTATTCACTCGGGATGCGGCAACGTCTTTGTTTTGCATTGGTGCTGGTTACAAAAGCAGATTACATGCTTGTGGATGAAGTGATGAACGGTTTAGATCCTGATAATGTGGAATTGATTTCTAAAGTATTGATACAGTTACGGGATGAAGGAAAAACAATTGTGATGGCCTCTCATTTACTGAACAATCTCGATTCGATTGCCGACAAGATTTATTTTATGAAAGAGAAACGAATCGCATTGGAATATTCACCGCAAAAAGAAGGCATCGATACACTTCAATTGACCTTTATTTCAAAAGTGTATTTCGAAAAGTTTGTAGAGCAATTTTCAAAAGAAGTAGAAATAATGAATCGCGAAGGAAGACAAATTAGCATTCACCTTACGGATGGGGAGTTTCCAAAAGAAATATGGAAGTGGATACTAGAAAACATCCATCAATGTAGTGAAATTAAGATTGGTGCAAAAGGTTGCTACGCCCTTTATAAAGAACTGTACGGATAGTACATTCAAAAGTTGAAAAAGAGAGGAGAAGCTAGAATGAGAACACAATTACTGTTGATTGTTCGAAATCGATTAATGAAAATTCAGTTCATCGGTTGTGTAGTGCTGATGGTTATTTTTCTTGTGATGAATTTTCAACAAAAATCTTCTCTCAATGAACTTTTGAATACCACTTTAAATCAAGGAGATAAAATTCATTTGATACTAATCAATGAATATGAAGAGGAAGCTAAGAAAAGAAGTTTAACGGAAACAGAGGAAAAATGGTTAGAGGATGCCGTTGCTTATCATCGTGCAGTAACAGCGTTTCAAAACCAAGATTATAAAACTTATATAAAAGAACAGATTCATTTTTGGGAGTTGCGACTTGAATTAAGAGATAAAGAACAATCGCCCCTTCCGATTTACAATACAATTGGATTTAATCCTAGTAAGCAGGAACAGTTAGAGTATAAAAATGTCAAACAATATTTAATGGAATTTCGTTCTTTAGAGGAGAAGGGTCGCTATCAATTAGACGATATTTTACAAATGCAGAATCGAATTTTTTGGATGGAATGGACAAAATATAATGAACCGATGCTTTACTGGTTGCCAGTTCTATTTTCAATCTTGCTACTATTTATCAGTCCTATCCTTTTAGACGATTGGAAGCATCGAAGTATATTAGGGGTGAAGCCGATTCGTCAGTGGAAATATTTATTACAAAAAATCAGTAGTTACTGGCTGGTGAACATGGCGCTTGTAATTCTTGTTTTATTTGTAGTTTCCCTAGTACAGAGTGTATCTTTTGGCTGGGACGCCCTCACTTCGCCGTTACTTGTATTTCGTGGGGAAGAGGAGGTTCTCATGCTTCCGTTTCAATTTATCGGGATTGTCCTACTCTTTGCAGCGTGTGTTCTCCTATTCTTAATCAATCTCGTCGCATGGTGTAATCAGTTGAGTAGAAATAAGATGGTAGGGTTCATCGCAGGGCTGATGGTTATTTGGGCAGAGCCTATCTTCCGTTCCATGAAGATTTATCCTTCTTTTGCAGACAAGTTGCCACTGTATTATGTGAACTTTGGCTCTGTCATCCAAGGAATGAAAGATGATTTTTATGCGACAGGTACATTTACGATTTCAAACGGATGTGCCAGTTTACTTGTAGGAGCGTTCGTGTTCTTCTTATTCACGGTTGGAACTTCTTGTTGGCAAGAGCGTCAGATACGAGGGGGTTCGGTATGAGTAGATGGGTTCAGTTAGATAGAATGCATTTAAAAAAACGAGGATTTTTCTATAAGATACCGCTTCTTATCTTAGTAGTTGCCACGCTTGTCATTGGATATCATCGCGTTACAGGGAAACCGGCCTTAAGAGATGTGATAGAACGACAATTTGCTCAGATAGATGATCTGAAAGATTCGTTTGAGAACCAAGTGACAATTGATGAAGATACAAAGAAAGAGATGGATACTACTTTTCAAGCGCTCTATCAAACCTATGCGCAAGAAAATGGGATTTATACAGTGAAGGGGAAAACGGAGCGGCTACTTCCGATTTATGAAAAGCGATTGGAATTGGTGGAATCTCTTCTAAGGCGTGCCCCAGAAGAATGGGCGGATTCGCTAGAGAGTCCTATGCAGATTAAAGCTAAACTCCAATTATTCCATTATTTAGTTGAAAAAGAGATATCCTACCAAACCTATTACCAGTATGGTGATTTTATACAGACGATTTTCCAACTTCTTGGTTACGGTATCCTTGTCTTCTTTTTCCTTGTGCAAGTAGGGGGATATTTAGAAAGAAAACAACGGCACCGAACGCTACTAGAAGTAGTGCCAATTTCTAATAAAGAAGAATTATTGGCAGAAACGCTCTATTCTTTGAAATACTTTTATGCTTTTCCTAGTCTGCTGGTGATTCTGCCTTTTGTGGCTTATGGATTCCTAATTCAAGAGAATGTTTTTTTGTTTCCTGTATCGTATGTTTCTAATGGGGAAACAATCTTTATTTCAGCGATTCAAGGGATTCTACTGGCGATCGGATATCCATTATTAGCAATTGTTGGGTTATTCATTGCACAGATGCTGCTCTTTTCTTTGATTAAAGATACGATGGTATCGACGATTGTCCTCTTTATTCTTGGATGTTTGAGTATTGGAGGATATTCGTTAGGGACTATTTTACCGATTAGTTTGTTACCAGCTCTACAACAGGGAGTACCGCTTGTGATAGGAGCTATTGTAGGAGTGGCCTTCTCCATTTTGTTTATTGGCATAAGACTAAAAAATATAAGGAAGTGAGGAACTAAGAAATCCTCACTTTTCTTTTATTTTCCGTCCAAAGTCCTATACACATTAGATTAAGACGATGTTAAACTATGAGCATAATAATTTGAAGTGGAGAGATTTAGATGAAGGTGATTTTCCAAAAATTTAAAAAAGAGGTGTTCGTGACTATTGCGATTTTAACATTAATTGCGACCTCTCAATTATTAACAAGTATTGTCAATGCAGAGATTTTAGACTATTTAGTAAAAATGGATATGAACGGGTTTATCCGTGAGACGATTCTTTTAGTCGCAATTTTTGCTTTATATTTGTTGTTTACCTATATGTTGATTCGCTATCAAGCGTTCTTTGAACAAAAGGTAGTTACTTGGTTACGAGATCGAATTAGTCATGCCATAAAGAACACTTCTTATGAACGCTTTTATGAGAAAAATAGTCAAACCTATATTTCTTGGTTTACAAGCGATATGGAACAAATCAGAACAAAAGCTTTTACGCCTACGGTTGAAGTCGTTGGGGGAGCCATCTCTGCTGTATTTTCTGCGGTAGCGCTATTTATGTATCATTGGTCTATTGTATTATTAACCGCTTTTTGTATTATTTTGATGGCAGTATTACCCGCATTGTTTTCTGGAGAGTTAACAGCTAAAACGATGAAAACATCTGAAGAAAACGAGCATTTTTCAAAACATGTTTCGGACTTATTAAGTGGATACGATACTTTATTCGTATTTAGAAAATTGAACTATTTGACTCAAAAAATCCATGAAAGATCTGTCAAAGTTGGAGATACACAACGAGATTTTAGTAAAACAATGGCAAAAGTTGCCGTAAGTGGTGGAATTAGTAATTTATTTTGCCAAGTTTCTGTCTTTGTTTTAACAGGATATCTAGCCTATATCGGAGAAGTGAGTATCGGTAGTATCATTGCGACAACAGGCCTTAGCGGAATCATTTTTAATGTTCTTGGAAATATCAGTCAGAAAATCGGTTCGATTAAAAGTACAGCTCCTCTCTTTGAAAAATATGAACTACTTGAGTCTGCGCAAAATAATGAGAATGTGGATAAAGAAGATTCTCATACGTTAATTGAAGTAACAGATGTCTCTTTCAATTACGGAGAAAAGGTGATTTTAAATCATGTGTCTCTTGGATTCAACGAAGGACAAAAATACGCGATTACTGGTGAAAGCGGAACAGGGAAATCAACGCTATTAAATATTATCGCTGCTAAATTAACGGAGTATTTAGGAGAAGTAAAATTTGCTGGGGTCGATGTGAAGAAACAATCCTATGATGAGTTATATCGTCAAATGGTCTATATCGCCCAAAAGCCACATATCTTCACGACAACCATTCGCGAAAACGTAACGCTCACAGAAGAGTATACGGACGAAGAAGTTTGGGCATCCCTTGAAAAAGTCGGACTCGCCACGATCGTACGAAACTTGCCACAAGGATTAGACACCGTTCTAGGCGATGGCGATTCAAATCTATCTGGCGGCCAGTTGCAACGCATTGCCTTCGCGCGTGGACTCATAAAAAAACCAAAAGTCTTCTTGCTGGATGAAGTTAGTTCCAACTTAGATGAAAAAACAACTATTGAGGTGTTGAAGCCAATCTTAGAAGATAAGAGTGTGACAGTCCTATGGGTAACGCACCATCTTCCTGAAGACTTGAAAGAAACAATCGATCAAACGATTCAGATGAGTGAGTTATAAGAATCTACTAAAACTAAAAAGAGACTTTCTATGAACTGTAGAAGTCTCTTTTTTGCTTGCTTTATTAATCTCCCCCGCGAATATTGATAATTTCAAATAATTCATATGAGTTCAAAGAAACATTATGCTTTAGGGCATTTGAAGCAAATACTGCCATTATAACCCCAGTAATAATTATAGTTGCGACCAAAAATTTTCGCATCACAAACTTCCTCCTTTCATATTCCTTATATTGAATTGTAACTTTTGGAAATTTATAATAGATATAAATCACAGTATTGTTGGAATGAGGCAGAATAGAAATGGAAAATAATGGTTATTTCATAAAAAAATTACGATTGTCTAAGAATCTTACTCAATCGCAACTTGCAGAAGGAATTCTATCAAAGAATTTTTTATCTCGTTATGAAAGAGGGGAGAGTCAAGTTAATGATTCAACATTCCTTCGATTACTAGAACGAATGAATATTTATTTTAGTGAGTTTGAGGAATTGTTTCAAGGAGAGAATAGCCAGAAAGAATTTTTGAATGAAGTCATCAAAGCAAAAAAAGAAAATGATGCGTATTTATGGGAAGTGTTAAAAAAACGCGAAGAAGAGGCGTTCGAAAAAAATAAGAATATAAGGCATTTACATAACAAAATTCTTATGGAAGCATTTCTTGCAGAGATGGATGGGCAAACATTGTCGAAAATATCAAAGCGTCAGATTTTAAACTACTTATTTGATATTGAGAATTGGGGGTTGTATGAAATCGAGCTTTTTGGGAATTTCACAATATTCTTTTCTCCTGAAGAAAACCATCAATTTGTTCATTTGTTGAGAAAGAAAAAGAATCACTTCTCTTCAGAAAGAAGATATATTGAAATTGCATCGAAATTATTATTGAATATTTTATTGAAAGACATTCTTCTAGGCTCTAAATATGGAGATGATATTTTAAGAGAAATTGAGCAATTATTAAACAGAGAAGGATTTTATGCGGAAAAAATGTCTGCACAATTTTTCAAAGGGATATTAATGATTCAGCGAAATCAAAAAACGGACGGAGAAAAGTTATGCCTTAAATCTATTCAATTCTTCTATGATTTTGAAGAAAATCATAAAGGAAAGTTATATCGTCAATTTTTATCAGAGCAGTTAAATCACAAGTAACACGATATGATTACTTTTTATGGCAAAAGAGGGGAGAGAATTATACTGAATTTGTTCGAACGAATCTATTTGAAGGAAGAAGAATAATGATTGAGATAGCACGAAAATTCAAAAAAGAAATTATAGCTTGTTTATTCTTATATATCATTATAGAAGGATTGAATTTGTCGACCAGTTTAATGAATACAAAATTAGTTGATAATTTAGTACAATCCGATTTTGAACATTTTTTTCAAAACGGCCTTATATTAATTACGATATTTGTATTCTTCTTGTTGTTTCAATATGGAATGATTCGTTATAAGGCATTCGTTACACAGAAAATTGCCACGTATTTACGAAACCGAATTGCGTTAGCTATTTCTAAAACAAGTTATGAGGAATTTTATAGTAAAAATAGCCAGAAATATATTTCTTGGTTTACCAGTGATATCGATCAAATTGAGAAAAAAGGAATCTCCATTGGGTTAGAATTTATTGCAGGGATGATTTCTGTCCTATTATCGATGATTGCGTTGGCGTGTTTTCATTGGTCACTTATTGTAGCCACATTAGTCTTGATTGTTTGTCTCTCCTATTTACCAAAGTTGTTTATGAAAGAGCTATCTAGCAAAACAGAAGAAGTAGCAATATCGAATGAGGAATTTTCAAAAACAGTTTCAGATTTGCTAAGTGGATATGAAACCCTATTTGTTTTTAGAAAGTTCAATTATTTCTTGGGAAAAATCAATAACCAATCCACTCAATTAGGAGGTACTCATTGCCGCTATAGCCAAACTCTAGCGAAAGTAGCAATTGCTGGTGGAGTAGGAAATGTGATAAGTCAAGTGTCTATTTTTTTGCTAACAGGATATCTAATCTTGCAATCAGAAATGAGTGTAGGAAGCATTGTGACTACAACGGCCTTAGCTTCAACCATTTTCAATATGATAGCCAATATTAGTCAATACGTTGCTATGATTCAAAGTACAGAGCCATTATTAAATCGGTTCAAGGAATTAAAGGAAGGGGCAGTAAAAGAGTCCTCTAATTCAAAAGAGAAACAGGAAACAATGATTGCAATTAATAATCTTTCGTTTTCATATCAGAGCCAGCTTATTCTACGTGATATATCACTAAACGTTACCGAAAATAAAAAATACGTATTATTAGGTGAAAGTGGTAGTGGTAAATCGACATTAATGAATCTAATTAGTGGCAAATTAAGTGGTTATATTGGTGAAATTATTGTAGATGGGATTGATGTTAATTCTGCGTCGCCTGAAATCTTGTACGAGAAAATTTGTTATATTAGCCAGAAACCTCATCTCTTTAGCGCGACTATTCGTGAAAATTTATGTTTCGATAAGCCTGTTGAGGATGATAAGCTCCTTACAGTCTTAGAACGAGTTGGGTTAAAAGAAATTGTTCTAGCCTTACCGAATCAGTTGGATACAGTTATCGGAGACAAAAATACAGATTTATCCGGCGGCCAGTTGCAACGAATTGCCTTTGCACGTGGACTTATAAAAAAACCAAAAGTCTTCTTACTGGATGAGGTCAGCTCCAACTTAGATGAAAAGACGACGGTTGAGGTGTTGAAACCTATCCTAGAAGATAAGAGCGTGACCGTTCTATGGGTAACACACCATCTTCCTGAAGCCTTAAAAGAAAATATCGATCAAACGATTCAGATGAGTGAATTGAATCATGTAAATTAAAGAAAATGAAGAGCCTTCCTACTGTTAAATAGGAAGGTTTTTTTGATGTAATATTCGATTTAATGCGATTTTTTCTTTGAAAAGAGCCAAAAATGATGTAATAAATGAAAAAAGTATGACTAAGAATCTAAGAAAGTTCTACGAAAACGTTACAGGAAGATATCGAATATTGCAGAAACATATGTTCTTGTCATTTGTTTGTAATAATAACATCAGAAAAAGTCAAAAAAATTAAGTGACCTTAACAAAGGGCGTAAAATCAACACTTTCATTTTTTTTCATGGTAACATAATTGCATTCATTAAGTTCGCGGCTCAAAAAATTTATGCGAACGAGATTTTTGAATTCTATAAAAGAGTCAAAAGTCGGAAAGGAAAATATGAAACCAATCAAGAAACGATTGATGATGGTGACAGCATCACTTGCACTATTTGGCTATGCAGGTTTTACAGCAAATTCAGCAAGTGCAAATGAAGTAGAATGGACAGCACGTACTGTTGAACAAGTAAAACAAGATGTGAAAAAAGATGACAAAGGGGTACAAGAGTACACAATTAAATGGGGAGATACTTTATCAGTAATCTCTGAAGCAACAGGCGCTTCACTAGATTCACTTGTTCAAGTAAACGAGATTCAAAATGCGAACCTTATTTACCCAGGAACAGTATTACGCTTCTCAGCAGACCAAAAAGAAGTGACTGTCAATAATGGCTCTCAAGAACATTCTTACCGTGTTCAAGATAACAAAGAAGTTAAAGAAGTAGAGAAGTCAGAAGCAACAACTTCAGCAAGCAATGAGACTGCACAAGCAACTCAAGCAACTGAAACAACACAAGCTGCTCAAACGACTCAAGCTGCTTCATCAAGCCAAAATGGCTACTACTTAACAGTAGAAGCTACTGCTTATTCATATAATGAAGCTGGTTTATCAAGCTACACTGCTGATGGAACAAACCTTGTGAATGAACCAAATGTGATTGCGGTTGACCCAAGTGTCATTCCATTAGGATCATATGTTGAAATTCCAGGTTACGGTATTTTCCGTGCTGCAGATACAGGTGGCGCGATTTACGGAAACAGAATTGACGTTCACTTAGTGAATTTAAATGATGTTTATAACTTCGGACGTCGTACAATTACTATTCGAGTATTACAATAATCACTGAATAGAACTTAACTTAACTTTTTGAGGAGTCGGGCTTACTAGACCCGGCTCTTTTTTAGTTCAAAAGAAAGTTAAGAAAAGGTAAGACCTGACTAGAAAACTAGGAAAGAGTTTAGAACTATGGTATATTAATACCATCGATTAAAAAAGAAACCAATAGGAGAGGGAATTTTATGAAGAAAAAATTCACAGGAATGTTAGTGCTTGCTTCAACTTTAGCATTAGCAGCTTGCTCAAATAATACGAATTCAGAAACAATTGCTACTACAAAATATGGTAATGTGACAAGAGAAGAATTTGTGAATGCAATGAAAGATACCGTTGGGGAACAAACTTTACAACGTTTAGTCTTAACAAAAGTGTTAGAAGGATCAGTAGAAGATTCTAAAAAATTAAAAGAAGATGCTGAACAAGAAGTTGCTAAATTAGTAGCTCAATATGGTGGTGAAAACGGCATGTTAGCTGCTTTGAAACAAAGCGGAATCGCTTCAGTAGATGCATACCGTCAAACTATTTACTTAAACAAATTAATGACGGCTGCTGTTAAAAAGGCTGCAGCATTTACAGATGAAGATATTAAAAAATACTACGATGAGTGGGAACCACAAATCAAAGTACAACATATCTTGATTGCTGCTAAAGCAACCGCTTCTGATGAAGAAAAAGCAGCTGCAAAAGCAAAAGCAGAAGAATTAATTCAAAAATTAAAAGATGGCGCTGATTTCTCAGAATTAGCAAAAGAAAACTCTGCCGATACAGGTACAGCTTCTAAAGGTGGAGAAATCGGACCTTTCAAACGTTCAGATATGGTGAAAGAGTTCTCTGAAGCATCTTACAACTTGAAAAATGTAGGAGATATCACAGAAACTCCAGTTGAAACTCAATTCGGTTACCACATTATTAAGATGTTAGACAAAGGTGAGAAGAAACCATTTGATGAAGTGAAATCTCAAATGGAAGATGAAATGTTACAAGCAAAATTAAAAGATTCAGCATACTTACACCAAACAATGGTGGATTTATTGAAAGGTGCTGACGTGAAAATTTCTGATGAAAGCTTACAAAATGCATTGAAGAACTTCTTAGATGCAGCTGATTCAACAACAACATCTTCTAAATAATTCTTATACAGCATTTGCTGATAACGAAAACGAAATTTTCCTCGAGGGGCTATTTAAAATAGCTTCTCGAGGATTTTTTATGAGCAGATTTGTGTTTTTAGTGTCTTTTCTGTTAAAAAGTGTCTTTACTTCATAGATAACCGTTGACATATTAGAGAATAGCTGTATAATTCAATCTATAACGCGATGAGATGGAAAGTAATCTTTGAGGCATTGGTAGAGAGCTTGGGGTTGGTGAAACCAAGTAGTGATAAGAAGATGAAAATGGCCATTGAGTGGACTTTTTGAGCTTGTGAAGTAAGGAAAGTACGGGGCGCCCGTTATAGCGACACGATTTCAAAGAAGAATCAATGGAATCGATTGAGGTTTATTCAGTGATGAATGAACGAATAAAGGTGGTAACACGGTATTATTGAAATGATCGTCCTTTGTCCATTTTGGGCAGAGGATTTTTTTATTGTGTTCGAAAAAATGAGGGGGAATGGGTAGACAATACAGGTTGATGAAAAATAATAAATACAATTATTGGAGGAAAAACAATGAAAATCAAACACTTATTTTTAACGGCAATTGCGGCGATCACATTAGCTGCATGTGGCAGTCAAACATCAAAAGAAGAAGTAAAGGAATCTACTACTGAAGCAGCTCAAACGGTTAAAGTTGCAGTTGTCGGAAGTGCAGCCCATGAATTATGGGATTATGTTGCTGAAAAGGCGAAGAAAGAAAACATTAATATCGAAGTTGTAGAAATGAACGACTATGTTTTACCAAATACAGCTTTAGAAGAAGGTTCAGTTCAAATGAACGCCTTCCAACACCGTGCATACTTAGCGCAATGGAACAAAGATAAAGGGAGCGATTTAAAAGAAATCGGAACAACTTTCATCACACCTTTATACTATTTCTCAACAAAATATAAATCATTAAAAGATTTACCTGAGAAAGCTAAAGTTTTAGTTCCTAAAGAGGTAGCGATTCAAGGTCGTGCATTAGTAGCGCTACAAACTGAAGGATTAATTACATTGAAAGAGGGCGTTGGAACAAAGGCGTCACTAGCAGATATTACAAGCAACCCTCGTAATTTAGAAATCATCGAAGCAGAATCTGCTCAAGCTCCTCAAATGTTACAAGATGTGGATGCAGCTTCTATCAATGGTTCAATGGCTCAAGATGCTGGATTGAAGATTGAAGATAACATCTTTACAGATGCAAACCATTTAGATACGATTCCAAAAGATCGTTATAACATTATCGTTGTGAATGGAAAAGATGCAGACAACCCAGTTTATAAAAAAATCGTTGAATTATACCAAACAGACGATGTTGCTAAAAAAATGGATGAAATCGGTCCTGGACAATATTTCCCAGTTTGGAAATCTGAAAAATAATCAAGTATAGAAAGAAGTAGCTTTGGGCTGCTTCTTTTTTGTTGTCTCTATAGTTTAAAAACTATAGAGAAAAATGGATGATGTAGTTTAATGTTCGATAAATCATGAATTCTATTTACTTATAAAGGCTATAAAATAAATACGTTAAACAAAATAACGAACAATAAAATAAATGATGTTTAAAATAGTTCGACACCTATATTGTTTTTCTATTAAATTTTCTGTATACTAAATTCATCACTCATTCTTTTATAAAGGGGTTCGAAAATTAATGGAAAAGTTTTTTAAACTGAAAGAGAACGGCACGACGGTAACTACTGAATTCTTGGCAGGGTTAACGACATTTTTCGCGATGTCTTACATTATTTTTGTCAATCCGAACATTCTAAGTAAAACAGGAATGCCATTCCAAGCGGTCTTCTTATCAACGATTATCGCAACAGTTGTCAGCACATTAGTGATGGGTCTTTTCGCAAACGTTCCTTACGCATTAGCACCAGGGATGGGGTTGAATGCGTTCTTTACATTTACAGTTGTATTTGGCCTTGGATTCACTTGGCAAGAAGCATTAGCAATGGTATTTATTTGTGGTTTATTCAACATTTTCATTACAGTAACAAAAGTTCGTAAGATGATTATTAAAGCCATTCCGGTCAGTATGCAACATGCCATCGGGGGCGGGATTGGGATTTTCATCGCTTATATTGGTTTAAAAAACGCCAACCTATTAGAATTCCTTTCTGATTCAAAAACCATTACTCAAGTAAACGGCGTTACGTATAATGTCGCAACAGAAGCATACAAAGGCGGCGTGTTCAGCGTGAACTCAAACGGTGGGATTGTTCCATCACTTGTAAACTTCACGTCTCCAGGAGCCCTCCTTGCAGTGATTGGTTTAATTATCACCGTATTCTTATTATTGAAAAAAGTTCGAGGAGCTATCCTTATCGGGATTGTGTTAACAACACTTTTAGCGATTCCAATGGGTGTTGTCGATTTATCAAAAGTCAGCTTTGAAAGCAACTCTCTTGGAGCAGCGTTCAATGATTTAGGCACAACATTCATGGCCGCTTTTGGTTCAGAAGGAATCGTGAAACTCTTCTCTAATCCAGCGCGCTTACCATTAGTATTAATGACAATTTTCGCATTCAGCTTATCCGATACATTTGACACGCTTGGAACCTTCATCGGTACAGGTCGTAAAACGGGTATCTTCTCTGAAGAAGACGAACGTCAACTTGAAAACGGCTCGGGGTTCTCTTCTAAGATGGATAAAGCCTTATTCGCAGATGCGATTGGGACTTCTATTGGGGCTATCTTTGGGACTTCTAACACTACAACCTATGTTGAAAGTGCAGCCGGAATCGGAGCTGGTGGACGTACTGGTTTAACAGCAGTCGTAACAGCAGGTCTATTCCTATTATCAACCTTATTAGCACCATTCGTGGGCATCGTTCCTGCAGAAGCGACAGCACCAGCGTTAATTATCGTTGGGGTGATGATGCTTTCTTCATTCGCTGATGTGAAATGGGACGAGTTGGACGAAGCGATCCCAGCGTTCTTTGCCGGCATCTTCATGGCACTTTGCTACAGTATCTCTTACGGTATCGCAGCAGGATTCATCTTCTACTGCTTAGTGAAAGTCATTACTGGTAAATCAAAAGACATTCACCCAATTTTATGGGTCGCTACAGGATTATTCATCCTTAACTTCATTATTTTAGCTCTTCTATAAGAGTCAAAATCAGCTGAAAGTGAACAAACCTTTTTAAACTTTAGCCATAATCAGGCACCTAGGCATTTTTGCTTAGGTGCTTTTCCTTTTATTTCATGATAGGATAGAGAAGACAGAAAGGGAGTTGACTATGACAGAACAAACAACTGAAATCACTGCTTACGAGCGTTCCGTAGCGCTTGTGAAGGCAGAACTCACTCAATATAAACCAAAACAAATCGATACGGTATTAGGCCTCTTGCAAGATGGCAACACCGTACCGTTTATTGCACGTTATCGTAAAGACCAAACCGGTTCTTTAGATGAGGTGCAAATCCGTGAAATCGAAGAGCGCCAACGGTATTTGGAAAACTTCGAAAAACGGAAAGAAGAAATTAGCCGTCTGATTGACGAGCAAGGCAAACTCACGCCAGAGATTACGGCTGCGTTAAGCAAGGCGACAACGTTAACAGCGTTGGAAGATATTTATCGTCCGTATAAACAAAAACGCCGCACAAAGGCAACGATTGCTAAAGAAGCCGGATTAGAGCCATTTGCATTATGGTTACTCATGACGACAAAGGATTCTGTAGAGGAAAAAGCAGCAACCTTTATCAATGAAGAAAAAGCGATTCTAACGGTCGAAGATGCAATTAACGGTGCCGTAGAAATTATCGCTGAATGGATTTCCGATGAAGCGAAATACCGTAAACAATTACGTCAATTTACGCAAAAGAACGGAATCGTGAAGTCTGTCGTGAAGAAGGAAGAGCTCGACGAGAAGAAAGTCTACGAAATGTACTATGACTACGAAGAGCCAGTGAAATCCATCGTTCCTCACCGTGTGCTTGCCCTTAACCGTGCAGAAAAAGAAGATGTAGTCCGCGTGACGATTGAAGTCGACGTGACAAACCCTCTTACAAAGATTAAAGAAGAGAAAATCAAAAATCCTTCTTCGCCGTCAGCTGCGATTGTTGAAGGCGCGATTGAAGAAAGCTACAAACGATTCATCGGACCAGCTATCGAACGCGAAATCCGTAATGAATTAAGTGAAAAGGCGCAAACGCAAGCGATTGCCATTTTCGGGGAGAATTTGAAGAATCTATTATTACAAGCGCCAATGAAAGGCCAAGTCATCTTAGGACTCGACCCAGCATACCGTACAGGATGTAAATTAGCGGTAATCGACGAAACAGGAAAAGTACTTGGTAAGTCTGTGATTTACCCTCACGTAGGAGCTTCAGAAGCCAAACGCGCTCAAGCAGGCGGACAATTCCGTCGCATCGTGGAACAATATGGCGTGACACTTGTGGCAATTGGAAACGGAACGGCTAGCCGTGAGTCTGAACAATTTGTGGCAGAGCAATTAAAACAAATCCCACGCAAAGTTGTTTACACCATCGTCAGCGAAGCAGGAGCGTCAGTTTATTCTGCCAGCGATATAGCCCGTCAAGAATTTCCTGATTACCAAGTTGAAGAGCGTTCAGCAGTTAGCATCGCTCGTCGTTTGCAAGACCCACTTGCAGAACTTGTAAAAATCGATCCAAAAGCTGTTGGGGTTGGACAATACCAACACGACGTTCCGGAAAAACAACTAGATGAGCAGTTAGACTTTGTTGTTGAAACAGCCGTGAACAAGGTTGGGGTAAATGTGAATACGGCTAGTGCCGCTCTCTTAGAGCACATTGCAGGATTAACGAAAACAACCGCAGCAAACGTGGTCACTTTCCGTGACGAAAACGGCAAGTTCACAAACCGTACGCAATTGAAGAAAGTACCTCGCTTAGGGCCAAAAGCTTACGAGCAAGCCGTTGGGTTCTTGCGAATCATCGATGGAACAAACCCATTTGACGGTACCGACATTCACCCAGAGTCTTATGATGTCGCTAAAGCCATTTTGAAAAAAGCCAATGCCGAAAAATTAGCGTTGGGTTCACCAGAGTTAGAAGAAGCTCTTAAAGGCCTTAATACTAAAGAATTAAAAGAAGAATTTGGCATCGGACAAGAAACACTGGAATTAGTGATGGATGGATTATTGAAACCAGGACGTGACCCACGTGAGGAAGTCGCAGGCCCAATCTTACGAAGCGATGTCTTGAAGATGGAAGACTTACAAGTGGGAATGGAACTCGAAGGAACCGTTCGTAACGTAGTGGACTTCGGCGCATTCGTCGATATTGGTGTGAAACAAGACGGTCTTGTGCATATTTCGAAATTGAAAAAAGGCTTCGTGAAACATCCAAGTGATGTCGTTGCGGTTGGAGATATCGTAACAGTGTGGGTGACGGAGCTTGACCTCAAAAAAGGTCGTGTCGGCCTCTCTATGATCGGACCGGAAAATAAATAAGTAGATAAGCTATTACTCTGTTCTGACGGAACTCTTCATAGTAGCGACAATAGCTGTACCGGGGTGAGCCTTTTAGTCTCACTCACTACTGAGCCTCAAAGGGACTCTACGGGAAACCCCTAGAGTCCCTAATTCACATCAGTTACACTCGCTATTGTTGCTACTATAGATTCCGAGCAGAACTTCGTAATAGCTTTTTTTGTTTTCGTCATAGAGAAGCCTTAGTGGAAAGGAAGCGTGTATGGCAATTCCTAGTAAGAGCTCCATAAAAGATTTTCTGTACAACCATAAATAAGAGTTAGTACTAGCACAGTTTTAGCTAGATGGAAAGATAGAATTCTCTTTTAGTTACTTGCACAGAAAAACTACTAAAAAGTAGAATACAAAAAATAATTTGCTGTATAAAGATGATTCCGCAAAGACTAACGGATTCTATAATCACAGTAACGTGATATGTATTAAAGCGAATTACAGGGCGTAGAAATTTATTTCATACGCCTTGTTTGAGGATTTAAAGGTGAGAGACTTAGTGGCTCGAACCGGTGCAACGTTACAGTGATGATGAAGCAATCCGTTAGGCGAAGAGGAATCATCAGTCCATCACAGCGAACTCTAAATTTTCAGTAAATTCCACTTGCATTAGTGGTATTTTTTTATAGATGCAAGTATACTAGAATAGTATATGCATAACGGAAAGGGGAATGTGAGATGACTCAAAATCCTGCTTTAGTTCAGTTGAAAGAAAATGCAAAACAAATCTATCAACTGATTTCAAAACAAAAAACACATCTTTGCTTGGCGAAATGCCCTGCTTTCGAAGAGATTATCGACACACAATTATTCGGTTTATCAAAACAAGTAGAATTTGCTGTAGCGATGGATTTAATCCATGCAAATGAAGGACATAAAATTATGGCGGATTTGGAGTATGCTTTAAATGATATGTATACCCAAATCTATGAAGAAACGTACCAAAAGTAGAGGAGGACTCTCGTGTTAAATTTTCATGAAAAAATGAAACGCCTCATAAAAGTAGATCCGCTAATTATGGGGTTATATGTATTACTTTCTGTATTTGGACTAGTTATGGTCTATAGCGCAAGTAGTTATTATGCTTTAGTCAATCAAGGAAACTCCGAAGCTTTTATGGTAAAACAGCTCTTATATATCGTCCTTGGGGTGCTATTGGCGCTAGGAATTTCCATTCTTCCAGAGAAATGGATGAAGAGCGAAAAAGTGATGGGCGCTACTTTTGGGGTCATTTTTATACTACTGGTTGTCGTATTATTCACGAAAGGAATAAATGGGGCAAAGAGTTGGATTAACTTAAAAGTGTTTAATTTGCAACCGTCAGAATTAGTAAAACTATTTGTAATTTGGATTTCTGCTTATTTATATAGTAAGAATGAAAGAAGTAAACGAGATTGGAGATTCTATTTAGTCCCAGCTGCTGTCACTATCTTCCTTTTTGGAATGATTATGCTTCAACCCGATTTAGGGACGGGGATAATTGTTGTTGCAGTGGCCCTTTTACTAGGGTTAATGACGGGTGTTTCTAATCGTGCATTAGCTTCCTGGGGTGCAGTTTTTGCGCTTCTATATGGAATTACGTATTTAGATTCGTCTGTTTTTGAAAAAATCGGACTAAAAGCCTATCAAGTCAGTCGTTTTACATCTTTTCATAATCCGTGGTCGGATGCAACAGGTTCTGGATATCAATCCATTCAAGGGTTTCTAGGATTATCTAGAGGAAATTGGTTTGGAACAGGTTTATCAAATTCTGTTCAAAAAACGGGGTTCCTTCCAGAAGCTCATACGGACTTTATCTTGGCTATTGTTGGGGAAGAACTTGGGTTTGTTGTTATTTTCGTCTTGATGCTGGCCATTGTAGGGTTCATTATTGCGATGATCTATAAAGGAAACAAGTGTAGAAGCCTGTTTGCAAAATACTTATGTTATGGAGTAGCGATTTTATTTTTAATTCAATCCGGAATTAATATCGGGGCGCTAGTCGGATTTGCACCGTTAACAGGGGTTCCACTGCCACTTATCAGTTATGGAGGCTCTAGCTTCCTAGCTTCTAGTGTAGGGGTGGGCTTTGTGCTTTGGGCTATTCGAAATGATCAAAAACAAAAAGAACCAACTCCTCCAAAAGAAGAAGCGACTCCAGAAGAAGAACAACAACCAATAGAATTAAAAGCGATGTAGAAGGGAGAAAGAATGGAACAACAAGAAAGACAAGCACTCGTTGTTTGGTTGTATACATTGAAACCAATTAAACAATTGAAGCGATTTGGAAATATTCATTATATTTCAAAGCGTTTGAAATATATCTACTTATATGTGAACAAAGATGAAGTAGAAAGTGTGATGGAACGTTTATCTAATTTCCATTTTGTTCGTAAAGTTGAGCCTTCTCTTCGAAAAGAAATTCGAATGGATTTCACTCAGATTCTTCCTGAATTAAGAGAAGAAATTGAAAAAGAGAAAGCTGAACAAAAAGCTTCAGAGAGATTATAGAAAAATCCGTGTACTCACTTTGTACACGGATTTTTGTCATTTATAAAAAGAGGCCGATAAAGATGGATAGCGCCCCTAAAACAGTAGCCACTACCAGAAAAAGAATGACAGAAGAATAGGAGAAAACAATCCATTTTTTTCCTTCTGTTTCAGAAGAGAGACGACGAGAGAATGATTTCAAAAAATCTGTACGACTTAAGTAGGCGAAGAGGCCTAGCATTAAGAAAACTAAAGCGCACATAAATAAAGCGTTGCTAAAGTGTAGAAAGGAGAAGCCACTGGTGACGCTCACGAATAGTGCACAAAGAAGAATGATGCTACCGGAAAAGATTCCGATTTGTTTAAAATCAAATTTCATAAAGTTGCTCCTTTTCATTGATTCTCTACAATGTACCAGAACATTTAAAAAAGCGCAATTTCTTTTGTGAAACTAATTAGTTGAAACTTTAATTCTTTAGATAGTATGATGAAACAGAATTAGAAGATAAATAATGGAGGTGTAAGGTTGAAAAACTATCTTAAATATATCGCAAAACGTGTTTTTTACATGTTTTTAACACTATTTTTAATTGCGACAATTACGTTCTTTTTAATGAAACTATTGCCGGGGTCTCCATACGCAAATGAGGAGCAACTAACGCAGGCTCAACTCGAAATTATGAATGCGAAGTATGGTTTAGATAAACCCGTATTCGTTCAATACTGGATTTATATTACGGGTCTATTCCGTTTAGATTTTGGACAATCTTTCCAATATAATTCGACGGTAGCGAATTTGATTTTCTCTAGGGTAGGACCTTCTTTCCAACTCGGATTCCAAGCGCTAATCTTTGGAACGATTGTGGGTTCTCTCTTAGGGATGGTGGCAGCCATGAGACAAAATACTTGGGTAGATACTCTAGCGACGTTCTTTGCGATTATCGGACGTTCTGTTCCAAGTTTCGTGTTCGCTGTCGTTTTACAATTGTTGTTTGGGGTGATATTCCCTATTTTCCCAATTGCTTTATGGAATCAAGGTTTTGTTTCCTCAATTTTACCGACACTAGCGCTTTCGATTTCACCGATTGCCGATTCAGCTCGTTTTGTAAGAACGGAAATGGTAGAAGTGTTGCATTCGGATTATATTGAACTTGCTAAAGCAAAAGGATTAAGTCGTTTGGAAGTGGCATTTCGACATGGTTTTAGAAATGCGATTATTCCACTCGTGACGATTCTTGGACCGATGCTCGTAGGATTGATGACAGGGTCAATGGTTATTGAAAATATTTTCTCTATCCCTGGTATCGGTGAGCAATTCGTGAAGTCCATTTTAACGAATGACTATCCAACGATTATGGGTGTAACGATGTTGTATTCAACATTACTCGTTTTTGTGATTTTAATTGTCGATTTACTATACGCTTGGATTGATCCTCGTATTCGTATTACAGATGAAGGAGGGGGAGTATAATGGCAGAAGTATCTGAAAAAGACTTATTCCAAAGAGTAGATTTGAGTCATACGGCTGACCGAGAAAAAATCGCTTCTCCGTCTTTAAACTTTTTACAAGACTCTTGGAGACGATTAACGAAAAATAAGGGAGCGGTATTTTCTCTAGTCATCGTACTAGCGATTATTTTGCTAGCCATCTTGGCTCCAGTGATTGCTCCGTTTGATCCTCTCGAACAAAATGCGCAATTTGCGAATTTACCTGCTCGTATTCCTGGACTCTTTAGTGGTCTTCGAAATGGTGTAGATGTGTATGCGCAACAAGGAGTTCCTGAAGGAGTCAACTTCTATTTTGGGACAGATAATTTAGGAAGAGATTTATTTTCACGTGTTTTATATGGGACACAAACTTCATTAATTATCGCCTTTGCTGCTGCTTTGTTTGATATTACTATCGGAGTGACTTACGGAATTATTTCTGGATGGTTTGGAGGACGGGTAGATACCGTTATGCAACGATTCTTAGAAATTATTTCAGCAATTCCAAACTTAATTATTCTTGTTTTAATGTTATTAGTGATGAAACCAGGCCTCGTTTCGATTATCGTTGCGATTGGGTTTACGAGTTGGGTAACAATGGCTCGTGTTGTCCGTGCGCAAACATTAAAATTAAAAAATCTTGAATATATTTTAGCTTCTCGTTCTTTAGGACAAAGTTTTTGGAAAATTGCCTTTAAGCATTTACTACCGAATATGGCAGGCTTGATTATTATTCAAACCATGTTTTCAATTCCTTCAGCAATCTTCTTTGAAGCCTTCTTAAGCTTCTTAGGAATTGGGATTCCAGTTCCGGATGCTTCACTCGGTTCGCTGATTAATGGAGGATATAAAACATTCCGTATTTATCCAAACTTAATGTGGTTCCCATCAGGAGTCCTCTGTGTCTTAATGATTAGCTTTAACTTATTAGCAGACGGACTTCGAGATGCATTTGACCCGAAAATGAAAGATTAGGAGGATTCGAATGAGCGAAACAATTTTATCTATTGAAAACTTACGAATCCACTTCAAAACTTTCGCAGGAGAAGTACAAGCGATTCGTGGAGTTAATCTTAATCTACAAAAAGGGGAAACTCTTGCTTTAGTGGGAGAATCAGGATCTGGAAAAAGTGTGACTGCTAAAAGTGTAATGCAATTGTTGTCGAACAATGCGATGGTTAAAGAAGGATCTATTCTATTTAAAGGAGAGAATCTCTTAGAAAAAAGCGAACGTGAAATGCAATCCATTCGCGGGAAAGAGATTGCGATGATCTTCCAAGATCCAATGACCTCTTTGAATCCAACCATGAAAATTGGACTACAAATTGCAGAAGTGATTATTAAACACGAAAAAGCTTCAAAAGAAGAAGCCTATAAACGTGCAGAAGAATTACTAGAGCTTGTAGGAATTCCAAATCCAAAAGAACGGATGAAGCAATATCCTCACCAATTCTCTGGCGGTCAGCGTCAACGGATTGTGATTGCGATTGCACTAGCATGTAATCCTGATATTTTAATTGCCGATGAACCAACAACGGCTTTAGATGTGACGATTCAAGCACAAATTTTAGAGCTATTAAAAGAATTGCAATGTAAATTCCAAATGGCCATCATCTTTATTACGCATGATCTTGGGGTTGTGGCAAATGTCGCAGACCGTGTTGCCGTGATGTATGCAGGTAAAGTTGTTGAAGTCGGAACTTCTGATGAAGTTTTCTATAATCCTCAACATCCTTATACATGGGGGCTCCTTCGTTCGATGCCGACTTTACATACAGGAGATACCTTATATGCGATTCCAGGCTCACCACCAGATTTATTAGATCCACCTAAGGGAGATGCATTTGCTCTTCGTAGCGATGTGGCGCTTGAAATCGACCGCGTAAAAGAACCGCCTATGTTCCAAGTGTCTAAGACGCATTTTGCAGCTACTTGGCTACTGGACCCACGTGCGCCAAAAGTAGAAGTGCCTGAGGAGATTTTGAGAAGACGTAAAATCTTTTTTGGAGAAGGAGGTGCGTCTAATGACTAATACAACTGAAAAGAAGAAACTGGTTGAAGTGAAACATTTAAAGCAGTATTTTGGAACAAAGAAAAATGTCGTAAAAGCCATTGATGATATTTCCTTTGATATATACGAAGGGGAAACTTTCGGGTTAGTAGGAGAATCAGGTTCTGGAAAATCAACAACAGGAAGAGCACTTTTACGCCTATACCAACCGACAGATGGGGAAATCCTTTTTGAAGGGAAAGATATTGCGACACTAACCAAAGGGAAGGAACTTCTTGAGTTTCGAAAAGAAGCGCAGATGATTTTCCAAGATCCTTATGCTTCACTAGATAGCCGGATGAAGGTGCGTGATATTATTGCAGAAGGTATTGATATTCATCATTTGGCTTCAACAAAAGAAGAACGAAACCAAATGGTCGATGAGTTGCTAGAAACAGTGGGGCTCAACCGAGAACATGCCAACCGTTATCCGCATGAATTTTCAGGAGGTCAACGTCAACGAATCGGGATTGCCAGGGCGCTCGCCTTAAATCCAAAATTCATCGTTTGTGATGAGGCAATTTCTGCACTAGACGTTTCGATTCAAGCACAAATTGTGAATTTGCTAAAGAAACTCCAGAAAGAAAAAGGACTCACTTATCTCTTTATTGCTCATGATTTATCCATGGTGAAATATATTAGTGACCGGATTGCTGTCATGTATCGTGGCCGTATTGTAGAAATGGGCTCTGCAGAATGTGTCTATACGAATCCACAACACGCTTATACGAAGAGTTTGCTATCTGCTATTCCTCTTCCAGATCCTCGTGAAGAGAAAAATCGCAAGCGGATTGTTTATAAAGGTGAAGATTTCGATGAGAATGCTACTCTGCAAGAAGTGGAACCTGGTCATTTCGTTTTAAGATAATGAAGAAATAGAGGAAAATCGTACTTTTTATGGAAGCTATAGACATTTTTGGTAGAATTCTGTAAAATAACAGTACTATCTGAATTAATAGATAGTCCGCTTTCAAATGCGGATGAATAAGGTTTGAGGATTTGATTGCATTTCCTCCTAGGAAACCTTAATGAGAAGGGAGAGAAAGTTATGTCAAATCAAGTAGTTTTTGATAAAGTAGCTCAATTGATTGCAAACCGTTTTAGCGTTGACGCTTCAACCGTAACGGAAGGCATGACATTCCAACAAGACTTAGGCGCAGATTCACTAGATGTCGTGGAATTAGTTATGGAATTAGAAGATGAATTTGGAATTCAAATTTCTGATGAAGATGCAGAAAACATCACAACAATTGGAGACGCAGTGAATTATATCACTGAACATCAAGCTTAATATTCAAAAAGGATGGTAGATTTTTCTACCATCTTTTTTTATTAACAAAGAAATAAAATATTCATGATGTTCACAAATTAAAGACAATTTCTACATAATGTGTACAAAATGTTGAAGTGGTGCGGTTTTTATAATTAAAAATAAATGAAAAAATAATAAAAAAATAATGAGAAATAATATTTAAGGTTGAAGTGAGATGGGAATAAGAGTAAAATCTAAGATATTCTAAAAACAAATCCAAACTTGGAGGGAAACACATGAACAAAAAAGCAATTGCTGGTTTATTAGGTGCTGCTTCATTAGTAACTTTAGCTGCATGTAATAATAACAAAGCGAATAACGCGGGTGGGGAATCTGCTGCAAAAGCATCAGAACGTAAATTCCCAACTGAAGTATCAAATGAAGGGACAGTTGTAAAAGGCGGAACAATTAACTATGCGATTGTATCTGATTCACCATTTAAAGGGTTAATTAACCCATTACTATCAATTGATAATTCAGATGGTGCATTAGAAGATTTTGCTTTTGCAAACTTATTCGAATTCGATGAAAACCAACGCATCAAAAAAGATGGCGGTATGATGGAATTCACTTTAGACAGAGAAAATAAAACTGTAACGTTAAAATTACGTTCTAAAGACTACAAATGGTCAGACGGACAACCTTTAACAATCGATGACTATATCTTTACTTATGAATTTGTTGGTAATAAAGACTATAACGGTGTTCGTTACGATGAAAATGCTGAAAATGTTGTTGGTATGGAAGAATTCCACGCAGGAAAAGCAGATAAAATCTCAGGACTTGAAAAAGTGGATGACCAAACTGTTAAAATTCACTTGAAAGAAGTATATCCAGCTTTAGAAAAAGGTGGAAATGCTATTATGAGTAATATCTTGCCAAAACATATCTTCAAGGATATGACTTATGATCAAGCAGTGGCTTCAGACGCGGCTCGTACTAAAGTTGTTGGTAACGGACCATTCATCGTTGATAAAGTAGTTCCAGGGGAATCTGTAACATTCAAGAAAAACCCTTATTACTACAAAGGTGAACCTAAAGTGGACGGCGTAAAAGCGGACATTGTATCTCAAGACTCAATCGTTCAAGAAATGAAAGCTGGTAAATATGACTTTGCTTCAATGCCTCAAGAACAATATGATACTTATAAAAACTTATCAAATATCACATTGCTTGGTAACATCACAAACAGTATTTCTTATGTTGGTTTCAATATGGGTCACTTTGACAAAGAAAAAGGTGAACACGTATTTGAACCTTCTAAGAAAATGAGTGATCCAGCTTTACGTAAAGCAATTGCTTACGCATTAGATAATGAACAAGTAGCTAACGAAACTTATCAAGGTTTACGTATTGCAGCAAATACATTATTAACACCATTCTTCGGTGAAATCTATGCGGATAAATCAGAAGTTCCAGGATTCACATACAATCCAGAAGAATCTAAGAAAATCTTAGCCGACGCAGGTTATAAAGATACGGATAATGATGGCTATGTAGAAGATAAAGAAGGTAAACCATTAACGATTACATTATTAGTTCCAGTTGGTAGCCAAACAGATGAAGCTGTTATTCAACAATACATCGAATGGTGGAAAAATGTTGGTTTACGCGTAGAATTATTAAATGGTCGTGCATTAGATTTTAACGCATACGCTGAAAAATTAACAAAATATGCGGATGACTTCGATATGTGGTTAGGTGGATTCACAATTGGTTACAACCCTGACCCAGATGGATTATACGGACCAAAAGCTCGTTTCAACTTCTCACACTACGTGAATGATGAACACAATAAGTTAATCGAAGAAATTGCTTCTGAAGCTTCATTCGATCAAGCTAAACGTGTTGAATTATTCAAAAAATGGCAAAAATTCGTATTCGAAAACCCATTCCAAGTTCCACGCTTCAACACTTACTCACTAACAGCAGTAAACAAACGTGTTAAACATGTAGATATCGCTCAAGGTAAATCAACAGGATGGGAAGAAGTAGAATTACTTTCTGATACTGGTGTTGCTGATAAATAATTGAATGAAATCTTATTTTAAGGCCTTGCTTTTGCAAGGTCTTTTTTTGTATAAAAAGAAGTTTAAAAAGAAAAGAGTTCTTAATGAAATATAGTCTAAATCAGGTACTTAAAATAAAGTTAAAAAAGAATATAGATTTTTCTTGCAAATAATTAAAATTCTGTTAAAATTAACATCAAGAATTAATTTGTCAGACAATTCATCTGAAGTTAGGATGGACTTGAAGTCTGAGAGTGGAGGAAAAATGAAAAAGAAGAGCTTATTATTTTTATCAGCTGCAGCGGCAGCAGTAACATTAGCAGCATGTGGGAATGCTAATAATGGAAATAGTGGAAACACTTCATCTGAACCAGCAAAAGCAAGTTCAAAATCAAAATTCAATTCAGAAGTTACTCATGAAGGAACTGCAATTAAAGGCGGAACATTAAAATACGCTTTAGTAGCAGCTTCACCATTCAGTGGTATTTTCATTGATGAATTATCAACAAACACGACTGACTCATCAATTGCAAGTCAAGTAGACCAATCAATGTTTGAATATGATGAAAACCGTAAATTAACAAATACAGGTTTAGCTTCATTAGAATTAGACGTTGAAGGGAAAACAGCAACTGTAAAATTAAATGCAAAAGACTATAAATGGTCAGATGGACAACCGTTCACTATCGACGATTATATCTTTGCGATCGAAGCAATCGGTAATAAAGACTATACAGGGTCTCGTTATAATGACCGTTACCAAAACATTGTTGGAATGAAAGACTTCCACGAAGGTAAATCAGATAAAATCTCTGGTGTTGAAAAAGTGGATGACTACACTGTTAAACTTCACTTTGAAAAAATGTTACCATCAATGCAATTAGCAGGTGGAGCTATTCCAGCATATACAATGCCAAAACATATCTTCAAAGATATTCCAGTTAAAGATTGGGAACAAAGTGACTATGTTCGTGGTACAAAAGTAGTTGGCTTAGGACCGTTCACGATTGAATCAATCGTTCCAGGGGAATCTGTAACCTTAAAAGCAAACGAAAACTTCTATAAAGGTCGTCCTAAAGTAGATAAAATGGTGATGCAAGTAGTTTCTCCAGACTCAATCGTTTCAGAAATGAAAGCTGGAAACTACGATATCGCAAGCATGCCAAGTGCTCAATACGAAGCATTCAAAGATTTAACAAACGTAACATTCTTAAGTTCATTTGCGCCTTCTTATGAATATATTTCATTCAAATTAGGAACATTTGATAAATCACAAGGTAAAAACGTAACGAATCCAAACGCTAAAATGAGTGATCCTGCTCTTCGTCAAGCAATTGGTTATGCACTAGATATCGATTCAGCTGGTGAAAACTTATACCACGGATTGAACTATGGTACAAACTCTATCATCTTACCATTCTTCAAAGATGTATATAACAAAGAGCAAGAAGGATTTACTTACAACCCAGAGAAAGCAAAACAATTATTAGATGAAGCGGGTTATAAAGATGTTGATGGTGACGGAATCCGTGAAAATAAAGATGGTTCTAAATTAACGATTAACTTTGCCGCTCGTACTCGTGACGCAGCGAATGAGTCATTAATCCAACAATACTTAATTTGGTGGAAAGAAGTTGGTTTAGATGTACAACTTTATACAGGTCGTACAATTGAATCAAATAACTTCTACGTTAAAATCCAAGCAGATGATCCAGAAATCGATATGTTCGCTGGTGGTTGGGGAACAGGTTATGATCCAAACCCATCTAACTTGTTTGGTGAAACAGCTAAATTTAACTTCTCTCGCTATGTAAATGAAAAAGGTACTGAAATTATGAAGAAAATTTCTTCAACAGACGCTTTTGACGATGCGAAAAATAAAGAGTTCTACAAAGAATGGCAAGCATATGCTAAAGATGAAGCTTTCATGATTCCAACTTTAGTAGGGGATAGTGTAACTGCTGTTAATAAACGTGTGAAATACTATGACACTTCAATTGCAACAAGTGGTTCTAAAGCTCAAGTTTACCAAATCGAATTGACTTCTGAAGATGGAGCAAAATAATAAAATGAAGACAAGTCTAGGAAATTTCCTAGGCTTGTTTTGTTTTTGAAAAAATTCAAAAATGAGTAAAAAATGATGAAAATTAAAATAAGATTAAAAAATACTTGCAATTTGATAAAAAATCAAGTATTATAGTCCCAACATAAATTTATGGATTCGAAATAAGCGCAAAACAAAAGAACGGAGAATGAATATGAACAAGAAAAAAATGATGATTTTGTTTTCTGCAACGACAGCTTTAACCTTAGCTGCTTGTGGCGGAAATAATAGTAGTTCGTCGACAACAAGTACTGAAGCTAGTACACCCAAAACGAAGTATGCATCAGAAGTCACTCATGAAGGCACGCCGATTAAAGGCGGCACATTAAAATATGCTATCGTATCTTCATCACCGTTTGCTGGAATTTTTGCGGATGAGCTATCTCAAAATACTACCGATTCAACGATCGGGGGGCTTATAGATGAAAGCATGTTTGAATATGATGAGAACCGTAAATTAACCAATACAGGTCTAGCAAGTATTGAATTTGATGTTGAGAATAAAACAGCAACGGTCACTTTAAATTCAAAAGAGTATAAATGGTCGGATGGTCAACCAGTGACAATCGATGACTATATTTTCGCTTATCAAGCTATCGGAAATAAAGACTATACAGGTGTTCGTTACGACGGTGATTTTAAAAATGTCGTCGGAATGGAGGAATATCACAGTGGAAAAGCAGATAGTGTTTCAGGTCTTGAAAAAGTGGATGATTACACTGTAAAAATTCACTTCAAAGAAATGAGCCCGTCAATGCAATTAGCGGGAGGTTCTGTTTCTGCATACATCATGCCAAAACATATCTTCAAAGATATTCCTGAAGCGGAGTGGGAACAAAGTGATTACGTTCGTGGTAAAAAATTCGTTGGACTAGGACAATTCAAAATTGATTCTATTGTAGCCGGAGAATCTGTGACACTCGTTCCAAATGAACACTATTATAAAGGTGTTGCTAAAGTAGATAAAGTCGTAATGGAAGTCGTTTCACCAGATAATATCGTGTCAGAAATGAAAGCTGGTAATTACGATATCGCGACAATGCCAAACGCGCAATATGAAGCTTATAAAGATTTAACAAATGTGACTTTCTTAAGTTCACAAGCTTCAACCTATGAATATATCGGTTTCCACTTAGGAAAATATGATACTGCTACAGGTAAAAACGTAACAAATCCAAATGCAAAAATGAGTGATGTAAACCTACGTCAAGCGATGGCGTATGCACTAGATGTTGAAGCAGCGGGTCAAAACTTGTATAACGGATTACAACATGCCTCAAATTCTATTATCATTCCGTTCTTTAATGATGTTTATAATAAAGACCAAGAAGGATTTACTTACAATCCTGAAAAAGCGAAACAATTATTGGATGAAGCAGGATATAAAGATGTGGATGGAGATGGGCTTCGTGAAAACAAAGACGGTTCTAAGTTGAAAATTACTTTTGCCGCTCGTACACGTGACGAAGCCAACGAATCATTAGTACAACAATACTTAAACTGGTGGAAAGAAATCGGGTTAGACGTTCAACTGTACACAGGACGTACGATTGAATTGAACTCATTCTATGATAAAGTTCAAGGAGACGATCCAGAAATCGATGTGTTTGCAGCAGGATGGTCAACAGGTTACGATCCAAACCCAGAAGGATTGTTCGGGGAAACAGCGAAATTTAACTTTGAACGTTATGTAGATCCAGAAGGAACTGCAATTATGAAGAAAATCAGTTCAACAGAAGCCTTTGACTCAGCGAAAAACATTGAGTTCTACAAAGAATGGCAAAAATACGTTCATGATAAAGCGTTTATTTTCCCAACGTTAGTCGGAGAATCGATTACTGCTGTTAACAAACGTGTGAAATACTACGATGTTAACTTAGGTAGTCAAAAATCAGCTCTATATCAAATCGAATTAACGAGTGATACAGCAGCGAAATAAGGTTTCAAAAAGACTGGCACTGCCAGTCTTTTTCGTTCCTATAGAAAAAAGCTTTAAAAGAAAAATCAATTGGAAGATTTTTTCATTTTTTAGAATGAATCAAAATTAAAATAACATGAGAAAAGTTAATTTTTTGCTCATAAATAATAGCATTCAAGTCTAATTCATGGTAAACTAAAAATACGTTGTATTTGCGCTGGAATTGTCTTACAATTTGCATTCAAGCTGGAATCAACGTATAATGGAAACAATGTTTATTATTTTAAAATACAAATAGTTACACTACAAAAAATAAGGAGGAATCGGATTTGACAATTGATAAGCCACTATTAGAAATCAATAACTTGCACGTTGGTTTCCGTATCAAAGATGATTTTTATGATGCAGTAGATAATGTATCTTTAACATTAGAAAAGAATGAAATTTTGGCCATTGTTGGGGAGTCAGGATGTGGGAAATCTACACTAGCGACAACTATCATGGGATTACACAATAAAAACAACACAAAGATTACTGGAGACATTATTTATAATGATGTGAATTTAGTAAACTTAAATGAAGCGTTATATAACAAAATTCGCGGAAATGATATCGGAATGATTTTCCAAGATCCATTGGCTTCATTAAATCCTTTGATGACGATTGGTGCTCAAATCGACGAAGCTCTTTATTATCATACAGATTTAAATGAAAAAGAACGTACAGAACGTGTATTAGAATTGTTAGGACAAGTAGGGATTCCAAACCCACAACGTACTTTCAAACAATATCCACATGAATTATCAGGTGGGATGCGTCAACGTGTGGTTATCGCGATTGCATTATCATGTAAACCACCAATCATCATTGCCGATGAACCAACCACTGCCTTGGACGTAACCATCCAAGCGCAAATCTTAGACTTATTAAATGATATCCAAAAAGAAACAGAATCTGGAATCATCTTAATCACTCACGACCTTGGGGTAGTAGCAGAAACAGCTGACCGTGTAGCCGTGATGTATGCTGGACAATTTGTAGAAGTGGCACCAGTTGCTGAATTATTTACAAACCCACAACATCCTTATACTCGTTCATTACTACAATCAATCCCACAAGCGGGTTCAGAAGGTCAAGAATTACACGTAATCAAAGGAACAGTGCCACCATTACCAAAATTACCACGTAAAGGTTGCCGTTTCGCTCCACGTATTCCGTGGATTTCAGCGGACGCTCACGAAGAAGATCCAACACTTCATGAAGTTGGGCCAAATCACTTCGTTCGTTGTACATGTTATAAACATTTCCATTTTGAAGGGGAGGAAGCATAATGAGCGGTTTTGTAACCATTGAAGATTTAAAAGTTCACTATCCGATTCGTAGTGGCTTCTTTAACCGAGTAACGGATCATGTTTATGCGGTTGACGGAGTGTCACTTGAAATTGAAGAAGGGAAAACTTACGGTCTTGTTGGAGAATCAGGTTCTGGGAAATCAACTATCGGTAAATCGATTATTGGTCTAGAACACGTAACAAGCGGTAAAGTCATTTACGAAGGGCAAGACGTAACAAACAAAGCACGTCGTCGTACTTCAGACTATAACCGTAACGTACAAATGATCTTCCAAGATTCACTATCAAGTTTTAACCCTAAAAAACGTATTTTAGATATCGTAGCTGAACCATTAAGAAACTTTGAACGTTTATCTCCAGAAGAAGAGAAAAAACGTGTTATCGAATTAATGGAAATTATCGGATTATCTGAAGAAGCATTATTAAAATATCCACACCAGTTCTCAGGTGGTCAAAGACAACGTATCGGTGTTGCTCGTGCTTTAGCAAGTAACCCTCGTTTAATCATCGCCGACGAACCAGTATCAGCGTTAGACTTATCTGTACAAGCGCAAGTGTTAAACTACATGAAACGTATCCAAGATGAGTTCAACTTAAGCTACTTATTTATTTCCCATGACCTTGGGGTTGTAAAACATATGTGTGATGAGTTATTCATCATGTACCGTGGACGTTTCGTTGAAACTGGACGTGCTGAGGATATTTATGCAAATCCACAACATATTTATACAAAACGTCTATTATCTGCGATTCCGGTTATCGATCCAGAAAACCGTGAAGCAAACAAACTTCGTCGTAAAGAAGCTGAGAAATTCTATCAAGAAAATCAAAAACTTTATTATGATGAAAACGGTCGTGTATTCGATTTACAAAAAATCTCAGACACACATGCTGTTGCATTAAATCCAAAAGGAGGAAACTAATTATGTGGAAAACCATTTTACGTCGTGTGTTATTGATGTTGCCACAAATCTTCATCCTTAGTGTGTTAGCATTCTTAATCGCGAAGATGATGCCAGGGGATCCATTTACAGGTTTAATTACTCCAGAAACGGATCCAAATACAATTGAAGCTTTACGTGTGAAATCTGGATTCTATGATCCACTTCCTGTACAATATTGGAACTGGATTTCTAAAGCTTTCCGCGGAGACTTCGGTCAAAGTTATACTTACAAATATGAAGTTACAAAATTAATCGGTGAACGTATTGGTAACACAGTTTGGTTATCATTATTAACATTGATTTTAACTTACTTAATTGCATTACCATTAGGGATGATTGCAGGTCGCTACCAAAACTCTTGGGCTGACAAAGCAATCGTAGTATATACATTCATTACTTACTCAATCCCAGTATTCGTATTCGCCTTAGTATTATTATGGTTATTTGGTTATACATTAGGTTGGTTCCCAACTCGTGGTTCTGTCGATTCAGACGTCGTGAGCGGAACATTAGCTTACTACTTGAACAAATTCCACCACTTAATTCTACCAGCGTTTACGATGGCGATTCTTTCAACTACTGGTACGATTCAATACTTACGTACAGGGGTTATCGATGCGAAGAGCCAAGACTACGTTCGTACAGCACGTGCGAAAGGGGTTCCTGAAAATGTTGTGTTCAACCGCCACATCTTCCGTAACTCAATCTTACCGATTGCAGCTTTCTTAGGATATGAATTCACTGGTTTAATCGGTGGTTCTGTGTTTATCGAAAACATCTTCTCATATCCAGGAATGGGGAACTTATTCGTATCATCTATTACAGGACGTGACTACTCAGTAATCTTAGCGTTACTATTACTATTTGGTACAGCTACACTTTTAGGTACGCTATTATCAGATATTATTATGAGTATTGTAGACCCACGTGTCCGTGTACAATAATAAAAGGAGGAGTAGCAAATGGAGCAAAATAATGTAAATACAGTTGAAGAAACTGTCGTTGAAGAAAGCACCGTATCTACACCGCCTGCTGGTTTTCAGGTTATTGTACGGGAGTTTTTAAAAGATAAAATTGCCTTAACAGCGTTAATTTTATTAGTGTTAATTTTCTTAGTGATCTTTATTGGACCAATGTTTATTAATGAAGATACAGCTCTTAAAGTAAACATTTTAGGTCGTTATAAAGCCCCATCAAATGCGCACATTTTAGGGACTGACGAAAGTGGTCGTGACGTTTTAGCCTTATTAATTATCGGGGCTCGTAACTCAGTATTAATCGGTTTCTCAGTTACAATCTTGACATGTATCATCGGTATCATCGTTGGATTGATTTCTGGTTACTACGGTAAATGGGTGGACACAACTTTAATGCGTGTCGTTGACTTTATCATGATCTTACCAACATTGATGATCATCATTGTGTTCGTAACAGTGATTCCAAACTACACAATGTTCCACTTCGTATTTATCATGACAGCCTTCTATTGGGTAGGTTCTGCTCGTTTATTCAGAACACGTACTCTTCAAGAAGCAAGTTTAGACTATGTAAATGCGTCTAAGACTTTAGGTTCAAGTGACTTACGAATCATGTTCCGTGAAATCTTGCCAAACTTAAGTTCATTAATTATCGTTAACTTAATCTTACGTTTAGCAGGGAACATTGGTATTGAAACAGGGTTAACTTACTTAGGTTTCGGTTTACCATTTACAACACCATCACTTGGTACATTAATTTCTGCAGCGAAAAATGCGGACATCATTGAAAACAAATTATGGGTTTGGTTACCAGCCACAATCTTAATCTTAATCATGATGTTATGTATCAACTATGTTGGTCAAGCCTTACAACGTGCAGCGGATTCTCGCCAACGTTTAGGTTAATTATCAAATTACAAAAGAGATTGAAGGAAACTTCAGTCTCTTTTTTTTGTGCGCAAAACCAGATATAGAAAAGATGCCAAAAATAGTATAATATAGATGGTAATTTAGAAGAGATTTTTAGTAGAGGATGAATCATGAAGAGTAAGGCCATTATCAAAATGTATTTATTACCAACATTGCTTCAGATAACGGTTATCGCTGCATTGGTTGGAATACTGAAATTAAGAGGATTTGAATTAGGGTACAATTCACTTTTACGGATACTTTTTATTTCTTTAGCGGGTGCATCATCGGCACTTTGGGGAATCGTTTATCAAGTTAAATGTCATTCCAAAAGACCCTTAGAAATTTTAAAAGATTTTTTCAATATAAAGCAATCCGTAAAAAGCTATACATTAGTTCTGATTTTTTGGTATTGGATTTTTCTTCAGTAATCTTAAATAAAGGATTGAAAATAGAAAGTCTATTACTACCACTCCTTCTTTTCTTTAAGGCGATTGTATTTGTTGGCATCGAAGAATTAGGGTGGAGATATTCATTTCAACCCACTTTAGAGAAAAAGATTCCACATATTGCTTCAACGCTGATTACTTTTGTGTGTTGGGGTGTATGGCATCTCTTGTTCTTTTATATTGATGGGAGTTTAGGGGATGTTCATGCTCTAGGATTTTTACTAGGATTACTAACCAACTCTTTTATTTTGTCAGCATTATTTGCCTATTCCAACAGTCTATGGATCTGTGTGATGACACATGCGCTGATAAATACATTCTCTCAAATGAGTATAAATGATAATGTCCTTCTAGATTATATAGCAAAAGTAATTTGTATCTTCTTAGCGGTTTATTTATATCATGTATCCAAAAATAAAAGGACTATAGATAAGTAAAAAAGATTATTTTACGAAACAGTAAACGGAATTGGTTTGCTGTTTTTCTAAAATGAATAGGAATACAATGGAAAGAGAATGAAGAGCCTAAAAAATCGGCCCAAAAGAAGCCGTTCTTAGTATCTAATAGAGAAGAAAGTGTTGGATTTCGATGTTTGGTTGTGAAATAGAAGGGAATCTAGTAAAATAGAGGTTACAAATGGAGAAAGGAGTGGCCACGATGTACGTAAGTGAATCATTTGAAACGGTATTAAAGAACCGTGAATTGAAACTGGATAAGAAAGATTTAGGCAATGACGGAATTGCGTTTCTGGGTCTGTATTCAGAAGGAGAAGATGAGTTTCCGTTTAGCGTCGTGTTTGATGATAGTCAGGACCGTACCGATTACCAAATCACTTATGAAGGAATCGGAAATGGAAAAGACTTAGGTTTAGATTTATTCGATGTACTTTTTACCATTAATCGCTTAAACCAGGAGTTAGTGGCCTACTATACGCTACTCATGGATCCAGACGGTGAACTTTTTATTCGCTATGTGGGAAGAGTAACTCCATTTGAAACTTTCACTTTGTATGAATTACTCGTGATTGGTTCAAAAATTGCCTCAGAAGTACGAAGAACATTATTAGAGTTAAAGGATGAGAACGATATTTAAGAAGTATTCTGATTTGATAAAGCCATTCGACATTATTATTGTGCTCGTGTTATTGGTCTTATCATTTTTACCAAATGCAATTTATGCTTACCAACAAGCAACCGTCAAAGAGGAAGCCAAAATATATGCCATCATTACCATTGATGGGGAGGAAGTTCAGCGCATCGAGTTGAGCGAAAACACGCCTCGTGAAGAGTTTTATTTTGAACCTCATGATAATCAATATAATATTATCGAAGTTGATGGAACTAGAATTAGAGATAAAGAGGATAATAGCCCTGATCAGATTGCTGTGAATACGGGCTGGATTTCTAAACCGGGGCAGACCAGCATCTGCTTGCCACATGGGCTGATGATTGAGATTGTCTCAACCGAGCCTGCCAATAGTGATAATGACACCATTATCCCATTATAGAAATATGTAAAGTTCGCTGCAGTTGTAGCGAACTTTTTTGCTATCTCGACAGTTCCCTTTCCAAGGAGGAGAGTATTTTGCCCGTAGCCTTAGCGTTTGTCAAATGGATTAAAATCAAACAGTGCATTTTTTATAACCCAAGACTATTTCGGAGTTTTTAGTAAGAATATCCTACTAGTAAGAATTTCTCTATGAAGTAGACGATGAGGAGAATCAAGCAGATTTTATAATAGCAGTAATGGGGGCTAGCATTCAAAGTGAATTACGTACTCTTGAAAATTTATTTTCTAGAGTACGTTTGAATCTTGAAAGAGCTTGAGACCATGGCTCAAGCCGTTGCCCCATTACCGCTATTATAAAAAATCCGCAAGGATTCGATTCATCGTCATTCCCCCATCACTCAAGAAGCACCAAAAGAAATCCTTCAAGCAGTTGATGCACTTATTTTATAAAAAACTCACGAAAGAGCGCTGGAATATGGTATTATAGTGAAATAAGGAGGAATGCACTGTGCGAATTATTTCAGGAGAATTTGGCGGAAGACGCTTAAAGGCAGTACCGGGCCAAAATACTCGTCCGACGACTGACAAGATAAAAGAATCGCTCTTCAATATTTTAGGCGGTTATTTTGACGGAGGAGTCATGCTCGATATGTACAGTGGAAGTGGAGCCGTTGCCATTGAGGCCGTTTCTCGTGGGATGGACCGTGCGTTTCTATTCGAGAATAATCGCCTTGCACAAAAGACGATTGAGCAAAATATCGAGATTACAAAATCGCCCGAGCAATTTCATTTAAAACGACAAAACGTGAAACAAGGACTCAAAACCATTGCAAGTGACCCAGCGTTTGAACCGTTCGAGTTGGTGTTTATGGACCCACCGTATCGCTTGCAAGAAATTGTAAAAGACATTGAGCAGTTGCAAGAACTCAACCTTCTTTCCTCAGACTGTGTGATTGTCTGCGAGGTGGACAAGGAAGTGCAACTTCCAGAGCGAATTTTAGAATTTGAGCAATATAAGCGCGTGGAGTACGGGATTACAGCCTTAGTGTTCTTTGACCGTGCGACTAGCGAAGAGGAGGCTTAGTATGAGAAAAGCGGTAGTAGCAGGAAGCTTCGATCCGATTACGAATGGGCATTTAGATATTATCGAGCGAAGCAGTGAGCTCTTCGATGAAGTCATTGTGGTTTTATCTCATAATGTTCAGAAAAATTATTTATTTTCATTAGACGAGCGAAAATTACTGGTTGAAAAAGTGATTGCGCATGTATCCAATGCTAGAGTGGTAGCCGTAAGCGGAGGATTAACCGTAGAGGCTGCAGCCAAGTTAGGAGCAAGCGTTCTTGTGCGCGGGGTTCGAAATGCAACTGACTTCGAATATGAAGCGACTCTTGCATCCCATAACCGTGTTCAAAACGGGGAAGTTGAAACGGTTCTTTTGCTCAGTAAGGAAGAGTATCGCTTTGTAAGCTCTTCGATGATGAAGGAATTGGCACGTTTTGGTGGGGATGTCAGTCCTTTTGTCCCTGAAGTTGTGAAAAGCGCCTTAGAAGAAAAGTATAAGGATACGCCAGAACGAAAAATTAGAATGGATGAGGAGATTACAAATGTCGAAGACTAAGAAATTTTTTTATATTATTTTAACAGTTATTCTGTTAGCGATTATTTCATTCATTCCCATTCCTTACGTCATTGAATCTCCCGGAACGGCTGAAGATGTATCTCAGTTTCTAACGGTCAATGGGACAAAAGATGAAGATGAAGGGACACTGCGAGTGCTGACGGTCTATGTAGAGCAAGCAACCGTCCTAACTTCTTTAAAACAATTTTTCAAACATCATGAGATTTTACCTGAAGAAAAAGTATTTGGAAACTATACTCCAGAAGAATATAATCAATTACAAGAGTTCAGTATGCGAAATGCTCGTTCAAAAGCAGTTCGTGTCGCCTTTGAAGCAGCTGGAAAGTCAGTAGAAAGTAAAGTCAACGGTATTTTTGTCACTCGAGTGGATCAAAATTCTAATTTCCGTGATAAATTAAAAGTCGGAGATATCATTGAAACAATTGATGGAAAGAGACTTGAAAATACGGATGAGAGTCTTGAAGAACTACAAGATTATCTTTCTTCATTGAAACCAGGTCATTATTTATCGCTGATGGTCAAACGCGATGGAAAATCCCAACTCATTCGGGAACAATTAAAAATGAACAGTCGTACTGGTAGAATTCGTTTAGGATTTGATGGAGAGATTGATGAAGACGTAACTTCGGATCCGTCGATTGAATTTGATCCGCATGGTGTTAGTGGTCCTTCAGGTGGTTTAATGTTTACGCTTGAAATCTATAATCAAATTACAAACAGCCATTTGAAAAAAGGACATAATATTGCGGGAACTGGAACGATTGAATTAGACGGAAAAGTTGGAAGAATTGGCGGGATTGATAAGAAATTAGTAGCTGCGATTGAAGCTGGAGCTACTGTTTTCCTAGCACCAGATGATGAAATTACGGATGAGATGCGTGAGCGCTATCCAGACATTAAGACAAATTACGAAGAAGTAAAAGAAGCAGCTGAAAAGTTAGGGACAGATATTAAAATCTATCCTGTAAAAACTTTACAAGAAGCGATTGAGATTCTAAAAAATCTATAACAGGAGAGTCGTTTTTCTCATATCTTTAATTGGAGTAATCTTTTTAAGGAGTGAGAAAAATGGCTTTTTTTGATGCATGGAAAGATAAATGGGAAGAACTGAATTGGAAAGTAAAAGGGAGTGTTTTATTTGTTTGCCTCATTATCGGGATGGGGCTTTTTTGGATGAGTCGCCAAGGGGAAGAGGTGGAAGAAGCTGCCACATCCCTAGCAGAGACAACCATTCTTCCTCAAGAGGTAGAAGATAAAACAACGGTTTCGACCGTCATTTATGTTGATGTAAAAGGAGAAGTTCACCACCCAGGAGTCTATCAAATGAAAGCAGAAAATAGAGTGAAAGACCTCATTGAGGCTGCAGGAGGGTTCACTCCATTAGCGGATGATCATAAATTGAATTTATCGCAACTCTTAGAGGATCAAATGGTGATTGTAGTCCCCAAAAAGGGAGAAGAAGTGAATTCGGAGCTCGCTCAAGCGCCCACGTCTCAAAAAAAGGAAGTTGGAAAAGAAGGCAAAGTCAATATTAATACAGCAACCGTTGAAGAATTGAAGACATTAAAAGGGATTGGGGAGAAAAAGGCAGAAGCCATTATAGAATATCGAAAGAAAAATGGATCCTTTAAAAACAAGGAAGAGCTGATGAAAGTGAGAGGGATTGGAAAGAAATTATATGAATCCTTTCAGGAAAGAGTGATTGTCCAATGATTTACTTTGTTCTTGCAAGCGTGATTGGGACGGCGATGGTCGTTTTTTCAGTCGGGAAAGTGGGCTTTGTTCTTCCTTTATTGCTAATCGTAGTGGGTCTTATCCGTGAACAATCAATACGAAAAAAAGCAATGGGTCTAATGCTCGTTGGAATTTTTTCTATTCGCTCATTCTATTATGTCCAGGCTATTACACAAACTCCTTTTCACCCTTCACAACCTCTTCATGGGCAAATGATATTAAATCCCCATCACCTCAAAGTGAATGGGGATTTGTTAACAGGAACTGCTCTTTTAGAAGCAGAAGGAAAGAGTGAAAGAGTATTTTTCCGTTATACGTTTACTTCAGAAGAGGAGCAAAAGGTGCTTCTAGAACTGGATCATGTGGTAAAGGTATCTGTTGAAGGAAGTATCGAGGAAATCGAACCTGCTCGAAATAAAGGGAATTTCGATGCGAAAAATCACTATTTGAGTTTGGGGATTCTTCATTCTTTCAAAATTGAGAGCCTATCAAGTAGAAAAGTCGCTGTCAAAGGAATCCATGCATCTATTGAAAATCTTCGCTTCTGGTTGCTACATCAAGTGCGCATGCAGAAGGAAAATCAGATCAAACAATATACATTAGCATTGCTTCTTGCGGAAAAATCAGGATTTGATGAAGAAGTTTGGGAACTGTACAAACAATTAGGAATCCTGCATGTATTAGCGATTTCGGGGCTTCATATTTCGTTAATGGTTTCGGTTCTGCAAAAGTTTTGTTGGAAGTGCGGGATTACCCGTGAGAAAACGGATGGTGTATTAATGTGCTTTGTTCTGTTCTATGGTTTTGTTATCGGATGGGGCATTAGTGGGACACGCGCGATTGGAATGGTGATTCTCTCTACTTTTTTGAAACGATGGACACCTCTTCGTCGTCACTATCAACTGTGGAGCCTTTTAGGGATGGTTATTGGTTCAATCCTCCTTTGGCCAGGAATTCTTTGGAATGTCGCGTTTCAATTAAGCTATGTTCTTAGCGCAGTAATTCTTCTATTATCCAAATGGCAAAAGAGTGTGCTTCCTAAAGCCAACGCTTCATTGTGGATTCCAATTGGAGTGAGTGTTATAGCTTTGCCACTCGTCTGTCAATATTTCTTTTATTGGAATGTTCTCAGTATCGTGCTTACTGCATTATTTTCCCTATTGTTTGAAGGGGTTCTATTCCCCTTATTAACGATTTATTTGATTGCGGTATTATCGGGGTGGGGGGATTTTGTGGCTATTAGTTGCTTTCTAGGAGAAGCGCTTCTTTCGGGGCTCACTCAAGTATTAACCTTTTGTCAGAAGTTCACTTTTACAAAGTTTACATTTGGGATTTGGGAATCATGGGAGTGGATCGGTTATTTTTTGCTGATTCTTTTCGCTCTTGTGCTATATGAACGAAGGAAGATGACGGTAAAAAAAGGACTCTTTTGTTTGGGGGCTCTTATTTTACTTCTGATAGAAGTTCCCTATCATTGGGGAAATGAATTAATAATGATAGATGTCGGACAAGGAGACTCGATTTTAGTAATGGCTCCAGGATGGAATCAAGCGACATTAATCGATACGGGTGGATTGAGCGATTTTGCCTCCAAAGAAGAATGGAAAAGGCGCAAGAGAAAACCTCAAGGAGACACAACCGTCATTCCTGCTCTTCAAGCAGAAGGACTTTCAGAATTGTCGCAAGTAATGCTTTCCCATGGAGACGAAGATCATGTCGGGAATCTTCAAGCAATTGCAAAACAGATTAAAATCAAAGAAATAGTGATTGGAAAAGGGATGGAGAAGATTCCATTGATGCAACAACTGAAAAGGGACTATCCGTCCATACGGTGGAAGTTGGTTTCTTCTGGAAATGAGTGGAAATGGAACCAAATGAAGTGGCAAATTCTGTGGCCTAAATACGTTTCCAAAGGAGAAAATGATGATTCAATTGTAGCTCTTCTAACGATTCAAAAGCATACCGTGTTACTCACTGGCGATGCTTCTGAAAAAGTAGAAGACAATATTCTAAAAGATACTCCCAATTTGAATTTTTCTATTTTAAAAGTGGGGCATCATGGAAGCCGAACGTCTACAAGCGAAGCATTGCTACAAAAAGCTTCCCCTTCTATTGCCTTACTTTCTTGCGGGAAGAATAATCGTTATCGCCATCCTTCAATCGAGACGGTAGGGAGGCTGAATGGCATACACGCTCATATTTTCCGCACGGATCAAGATGGACAAATTCGTCTTGATTTTAGAAAAGAACAGATCGAAATTTCTACGAAACTCTCGAAAAAACGTCAAAAATTGAAAGAATAGACAAAGCCCACGTTTCAAGATAAACTTAAAGGACAGGAGGCGGAAAGATGGAATTTGAGAAACAACTCGATCGCATTAAAAACGGGCAAGTGAATCTGGTTTATTTAGTTCAAGGAAAAGAACCTTATTTACAAGAACTTGCGCGGAAAGTGTTTTTAGAGACCATTGTGGCTCCTGAAGATCAAGACTTGAATGTGGGACGATTCAATATGGAGGAAGTCTCTATTCAAACAGCTATTCAAGATGCAGAGTCGGTTCCTTTTTTTGGAGAGAGAAGATTAGTACTGGTTGATAATCCAAGCTTTTTTACAGGGGAAAAAGAGAAAAAATCAATGGATCATCAATTAGAAAGGTTGCAAGCCTATTTAGAAAACCCAATGGAAAGTTCAGTAATGGTATTCTTTGCTCCGTATGATAAGTTGGATCAACGAAAGAAAATCGTGAAACAGTTAAAGAAAGTGGCGGTTTTATTAGATGCTAGTGAACTAACAGAGAGAGATGTTAAACAATATATTCAAGATTCTCTGCGTAACCACCAGTACTCAATCCAAGAAGAAGCGCTGGAGACCTTACTCGTTAAAACGCAATATTCACTAACGAATAGTATGAAAGAATTGGATAAACTGACGATTGCTTCCATTGATACAAAAATGATTCCACTGGAATTAGTCGAGAGTTTAGTCGCCAAAACATTGGAACAGAATATTTTTGAACTCGGGGAATCAATTTTGAAAAAAGAAGGAGTCAAGGCGCTCCAAATCTATCACGATATGTTACTACAAAAAGAAGACCCATTGAAGATGAATGCGATTCTTTTAGGACAGTTTCGATTATTGCTTCAAGTGTCCTACTTGAAAAGAGAAGGGTATCAAGAACCAGAAATTCAAAAGACACTGGGCGTACATCCGTACCGTGTGAAGATTGCCCTGCAACAATCTAGAAGATTTGGGTTACCGCTTTTAGAAAAGGCCTTTATGCAATTGGTCGACACAGAATATGCTTTAAAGACGAGTGTAGGCATTAAAGAGATGCAACTGGAATGGTTTATCTTACAGTTTTGCGCGTAGAAAACAATAAAATTCAAATATATAATATGGAGGAATATGTATGAGCCCAATGATTATCATTATCGCTGCAGTTGTAGTGTTAGTATTACTAAGTTATGTAAAGGTAAAAACAAACAATGTTTCTAATAGAGAAAGTTCCTATTCGAATACTAATCGTTCATCTAACGAAGAAGTAGAGTATATCCCAGAAGAACTCGAAGAACACTTACGTACATTAAAACGCGACGGTCGCCTTATTCAAGCAATCAAAGACTTACGTGACGAAACAGGAATGGGCTTAGCCGAAGCCAAACAATTTATCGATGACTTATCTGTCTAATAAAAGCAGAGTGCCAGGGGAGGAATCCAAACCTCTTTCCCCGGCACTCTCTTTTTTTCTTTCCCTTAACCTTTGAATTGCCCGGGCTCTCTTTTCTTTCCCGAAGCAGTCCTATTGTTCGGACTTCTTTTTCATCTCTAATAATATACGCCTCACGGATACCGTATTAGAGTAGAACACAAACGAAGAACTCCCTGGATTCATCGGAATCATCGTCATGAACTAGAAAGCAATGTGAATTACTGAGGCTTAGTGAATTTCACTTAGCCTCAGTTTGAAGCTTGCTAACCTTGAGACTTCGGCTCAAGGTGGTGCCATGATGATGATACCGATGAAAAATCCAGAGGAGTTCGAAGGGGATGTTCCAAGCTCTTCATTCGTTACCCGTGAGGCGTTCCTATTTTTGAGCATAAAAAAAGAGCCCGAGATCAATTCTCAGGCTAATTATTATTTGCTTAATTTTGCAGTAAGACGTGATTTGTCACGAGAAGCTTTGTTTTTGTGGATTAATCCTTTAGAAGCAGCTCCGTCGATTGCTTTGTGAGCAGCACGTAATAATTCTTCAGCATTTTCAGCACCTTCAGCTACTGCAGCTTCGAATTTTTTGATAGCAGTACGCATAGCAGAAGTTTGTGAGTTGTTTGCTAGTGTTGACTTTTTGTTAGTACGAACACGTTTGATTTGTGATGCGATATTTGGCAATGGGTTCACCCCTCTTTCATTTTACATGTATAATCACTGATCAGTTGTTTCCAACACGGACTATTATACAAAAGTCCAGTATGAAATGCAAGCAAGGTATAGGGTTGGGAGGGTGCAAGCTGGCGGTAAATATTGTTTATTGATGGTATAATGGAAAAGAATCGAAAAAAGAGGTGAAGGTATGAATGAATTTAAACTAGTGGCTCCGTATACGCCACAAGGAGATCAACCTCAGGCCATCCAGGAATTAGTGGAGGGGCTTAATAAGGGAGTTAAAGAACAGACGCTTCTTGGTGCGACAGGTACTGGGAAGACATTTACAATTGCTAATGTGATAAAAGAAGTGAATAAACCGACATTAGTGCTAGCCCATAATAAAACATTAGCAGGGCAATTATATGGAGAGTTAAAAGAGTTCTTTCCAGAGAATGCGGTCGAATATTTTGTTTCTTATTATGATTACTACCAACCAGAAGCTTATGTGCCTTCTAGTGATACTTATATTGAAAAAGAATCCAGTGTCAATGATGAAATCGATAAGTTGCGTCACTCTGCTACAAGCGCGCTTTTAGAAAGAAGAGATGTCATTGTAGTTGCTTCCGTATCTTCCATGTACGGCTTAGTAAATCCAGAAGACTACCGCGACCATGTATTGTCTCTTCGTGAAGGAATGGAAATAGAAAGAGACGAGTTGCTTCGTCGTTTAGTTGAAATGCAGTTTGAGCGCAATGACTATGATTTCAGAAGGGGAACATTCCGAGTTCGAGGAGATGTCGTCGAAATCTTCCTCGCTGGACATGATGCGACGGCATTTCGAATCGAGTTTTTTGGAGATGAAATCGAAGCGATTAAAGAAGTAGATGTGTTAACGGGAGAAATTAAGGCAACGGTAGAGCATGTCCCAATCTTCCCAGCAACTCACTTTGTCGCGAATGAAGACCAAATTTCTAAGGCGGTTGCAACGATTAAAGAAGAACTCGCCCTCCGCTTAAAAGAATTAAGGGACAATAATGAATTGCTTGAAGCGCAGCGATTAGAGCAAAGAACCAATTACGATATTGAAATGCTCCTTGAGATGGGATATTGTAATGGGATTGAAAACTATTCTCGACATATGGATGGGAGAAAGCCAGGGCAACCGCCATATACATTGCTTGATTTCTTCCCAGAAGATGCACTATTTGTAGTGGATGAGTCTCATATTACGATGTCTCAAATTCGTGGAATGTATAATGGGGACCGCGCGCGTAAGGAGCAGTTAATTAAGTACGGATTTAGATTGCCAAGTGCGTTAGATAATCGTCCATTACGCTTTGAAGAGTTCGAAGAGAAAGTTCCGCAAATTATTTATATTTCGGCGACTCCAGGGCCATATGAATTAGCACATACGCCAAAAGTTACCGAGCAAATCATTCGTCCGACAGGCTTGCTCGATCCGCCTGTGGAAGTTCGTCCAATTAAAGGGCAAATTGATGACTTAATTAGTGAAATTAATTTACGTGTTGAACGAAATGAACGTGTCTTTATTACGACGCTTACGAAGAAAATGTCTGAAGATTTAACCGATTACCTAGAAGAAGTAGGCATTAAAGTGAAGTATCTTCATAGTGATATTAAGACATTGGAACGTACTGAAATCATCCGAAACTTGCGATTAGGAGAATTCGATGTATTGGTCGGAATCAACTTGCTTCGTGAGGGCTTAGACGTACCAGAAGTCTCTCTAGTGGCGATTTTAGATGCAGACAAAGAAGGCTTCCTACGTAGTGAGCGAGCTTTAGTGCAAACGATTGGACGTGCCGCACGAAACGCAAATGGACGAGTGATTATGTATGCCGATAAGATTACGGACTCTATGCAAAGGGCGATTGATGAAACAAACCGTCGTCGTAGTGTCCAAGAGGCTTATAATAAGGAACACGGCATCGTTCCGAAGACCATCGTGAAGAATATTCGTGATTTAATCGCGATTACACATGAAGTGGAAAAAGAAGATGCTCCAAGCACCGCAAAAGACTTCAAGAAAATGTCGCAAGAACAAAGACGCGAAGCCATCGAGTTGCTGGAATTGGATATGCGTGCAGCTGCCAAAGCACTGGATTTCGAAAAAGCGGCTGATCTGCGTGATGTGATTTTAGAGTTAAGAGCTGAGTATAAATTATAAGAGGGTTATTCAATGAAATGGAATTTAAAAGAAGACCTGACAGAACATGAAGGAGAAACAATTCTTAGTCATATAGAAGGTTTCTCCTTCTATATTGTCAGTGCCACAAAAGAAAAGGGATTAGAAATCATTGCTTTAGATGAGTTTAATGAACGGTACACTTTGTTTGATGTAGAAACAACAGGAAGTAGTATTGCCCAAGCTCTTCGAGAAGAAGCCGGTGAAATTGCTACCAAGTGGATTCATCCTCTTCAGGGAGAACTGAGCGCCACGAGGGAAAAATGGACGAATTGGATTCATAGTAATATTGTTCCTTTTAGTTCGCAACCGTTCAAAAGATCATCCGCTACGTTGTTTAGAGTGGAAGAGGAAGGAAAATGCTATGCCTTGATGACGGAAATCCCGTTCCATAAATTAGGGGTTGCAAGTGAAGAACGAGTGTTAATCTTGAATGTGAAAATTGATCCTGACACGAAGGAAAAGCTATTAATGAATGAAGGTTTCTTTGAAGTGTATCATATGAATAAAAAGCATTGGATTTCAATTGCGCTGAATGTATGCACAGATGAAGCACTCATTAAAGAGTGTATCTATTACAGCTACAAATGTGTTGCAAAGAAAGACAATTCTTTACTTTCTAAAAGAGGTTCGTTATAATTTTCAACATAGCGTTTTAGCAAAAGGAGATTTTTTTATGGTAAATATTGCAATTGTAGGAGCGACAGGGGTCGTTGGAACAAAAATGATTGAACGTTTAGAGGAAAGTAACTTACAAGTAGACCACTTATATCTACTTGCCTCAGCACGTTCAGCAGGGAAAGTACTACAGTTTAGAGGAAAAGAGTATGTAGTCGAAGAATTAACGGAAGACTCCTTCAAGCGTGATATTGACTACGCCATCTTCTCAGCAGGCGGCGGCACTTCATTGAAATTTGCGCCCATCGCAGAACGTGACGGAGTGATTGTCATCGATAACTCAAGCGCATGGAGAATGGATCCAGAGATTGATTTAGTCGTACCGGAATGTAACGCACCAACATTAGAGCGCAAAATTATCGCAAATCCAAACTGCTCAACGATTCAATCGGTAGTGCCATTACGTCCATTGCATGATGCTTTTGGATTAAAACGTGTGGCTTATACAACTTACCAAGCTGTTTCAGGTTCTGGACAAGCAGGGATTAATGATTTAAGAAATGGGGAAAAAGGGGAAGCTCCAACAAATTACCCACACCCAATTTACAATAATGTATTGCCACATATCGATGTATTTTTAGAAAATGGCTATACAAAAGAAGAAATGAAAATGATTCAAGAAACGCGCAAGATTCTTGGCTTATCAGATGATGTAGCTGTGACAGCCACTTGTGTGCGTGTACCTGTATATAACTCACACTCTGTAGAAATCAATGTAACTTTCGAAAAAGATACAACACCGGAAGAAATTCGTGCATTATTAGCAAAAGCACCAGGCGTAATCGTATTAGATAAACCTGAGGAAAATGTGTATCCAACACCATTACAAGCAACTGGACATGACGAAGTGTATGTGGGACGTATTCGCCGTGACATTTCTCAACCAAACAGCTTCCACATCTGGTGTGTAGGCGACAATATCCGTAAAGGTGCTGCAAGCAATGCTATCCAAATTGCGGAGTACATTGAAGCGCACAATTTACGTAAATAATGAAATAGAAGACTGGGCACTTGGGTGACAGTATAGTGAATAATGTTGATTACTCCAAATCCTTACGGATATCTTCATAATAGCTATAACGTTGCACTGGTTCGAGCCTAGGTCTCTCACCTTTAAAGCCTCAAAGGGAGCGTACGGAATAAAATTCCTACGCTCCCTTTTGCGCATTTAATGCCATTCCACGTTATGGCTATTATAGAATCCGTAAGATTTTTCGTAATCAACTTTCTAATAAGCAAAAGTTGCCCAGTCTTCTAATGATTATTTACTCCACTACACTCAACGGTTAGGTTAAAAAAGGTTTTGTTGAGGATGGAAAAATGAGATGTATCGTTTATGATACGTATTAAAAATGATGCATTTTTAGAAATTTAAAAGTGAATGTCACATTTTTGTTACGTAACATAATTGTTACATCTTTTATAATCAAAAACAGGAAGCGAGGGGTTCTGCTTTTGCACGGCATAAATTGTGATACAATGAAAGTACTATTGATGTAAAAGGAAGTATGATTGTGAATCGATTAAAACCTTATTTAAAGCCATATTTGAAAGAAACAATATTGGCACCTTTATTCAAATTATTCGAAGCAATTTTGGAGTTATTAGTACCGCTTATAATGGCAGTCATCATTGACAAAGGAATTGGAAACCAAGATACCTCCTTAATCCTTGGTCAAGGGGCTATTTTAATCGTCCTTGGGATTTTAGGGGTCGTCGTGTCCATTACGGCCCAATATTATGCAGCTAAAGCGGCAACTGGATTTACAGCGGAAGTGAGACAGGCGCTTTTTTCAAAAATTCAATACTTCAGTTTTTCGCAACTCGATGCGCTGGGAAATGACACTTTACTGACGCGTTTGACGAGCGATATGAATCTTGTACAAAATGGGTTAAACATTGCGCTGCGTTTGTTGCTTCGTTCGCCGTTTATCGTCGGTGGGGCGATTGTAATGGCCTTTGTTGTGAATGTGGAAATGGCATGGACGTTTGCCATCACAGTTCCAATCTTAGCAGTCGTCGTATTCGGAATTATTTACTGGACAATTCCAATGTATCGCCGGGTTCAAGGGCAACTAGATCGTATTATGCGTCTCGTTCACGAGAATTTACTAGGTGTTCGTGTGATTCGGGCATTTAACCGCGAAGAAAAAGAAATTCAGTCGTTTAGAGAAGATACCGAAGCGTTGAATCAGGCGCAACAAAAGGTGAGTGCTCTATCAGGAGCTATGAATCCTATTACGTTTGTGATTGTGAATCTAGCGCTTATCGTCATTTTATATAGTGGGGCGATAAAAGTGGATACAGGAACGTTGTCAAAAGGAGACGTCATCGCCTTAACAAACTATATGTCACAAATTCTAGTAGAGCTTGTAAAATTAGCCAATCTTATCGTGTTAATGACGAAATCCGTTGCGAGTGCGGATCGTATTGACAATATTCTATCAATGGAACCGGATATGGTCGAAGGCACCCAAGATGTCAATCCAGATAGCGATGTAGCAGTGGCGTTTAAAGACGTGACGCTGACATATCAAGGGGACCAAAATGCAGCACTTAACCATATCTCCTTTACCGCGTTAAAAGGACAAACCATCGGCGTTATCGGTGGGACTGGTAGTGGGAAATCGTCTCTTGTGAATATGATTCCTCGTTTCTATGATGCAACCCAAGGAAAAGTGGAAGTATTCGGCAATGACGTTCGTGACTACCGATTTGCATCGATTCGTGGCGCAGTCGGAATGGTCTTGCAAAAGGCGCAACTCTTCCGTGGAACGATTGCCGACAATGTCCGTTTTGGATATGCATCTGCTTCAAGTGAAGTCGTAGAACAGGCACTCGGTGTCGCTCAAGCCAGCGAATTTGTTGAAACGAAAGAAGGCGGACTGGATTATGGCATTGAACAAAATGGACGCAACTTATCAGGTGGGCAAAAGCAACGGATGACGATTGCCCGTGCGATTGCGAAACAAGCACCAATTTTAATTTTAGATGATAGTGCTTCGGCATTAGACTTTGCGACCGATGCAAAATTACGTGAGGCCATCAAGAACCAAACGCCACGTCCAACAACCTTTATCGTGTCGCAACGGGCGGCTTCTGTGCAGTACGCAGACTTAATTCTTGTGCTTGATGAAGGGAATCTGGTCGGCAAGGGCACGCATGAAGAGCTATTAGCCAATAACGAAATTTATCAAGAAATTTACTATTCACAATTTCCAAAGGAGGATGAAGCATGAGACAGAAAACTCAATGGGAAACGATTCGTAAGGTCCTCTGCTACATCCGTCGCTACCGAATTTACTTTGTAGCGTCCATTCTTTTGGCAAGTGTGAATGTATTTGGGACCTTAATGATTCCAAAATTAGTTGGGAAAGCCGTGGACCAAATGCTCGGCACTGGCCAAGTCTTCTATGAAGGACTATTTGCCATCCTATGGCAGATTGCACTCTTTACATCCATGGCAGCGATTGCGCAGTGGTTTATGAACCTCAGCAATAACAAGATGACGTACTCGGTTGTGCGAGACCTTCGTAGAGACGCGCTTGAAAAAATCGAGACATTACCGCTCAGTTATTTAGATATTCATCCAGCTGGAGAAATCGAGAGCCGTATCATCGCGGATGCAGATCAATTTGCGGATGGATTACTAATGGGATTCACGCAGTTATTTACGGGTGTGATGACGATTCTAGGAACGTTATTCTTTATGCTTAGTGTGAATATGACATTGACGCTTGTAGTAGTGGTGATAACGCCAGTATCATTTGTAATGGCCAGCTTTGTCGCAAAAAAATCCTATCATTTCTTTAAACAACAATCGGAAATTCGTGGCGACCAAACCGCCTATATGAATGAGATGATTGAGGGGACACGAGTGGTCACGGCCTTCCAGCAACAAGAAAAAGTCATCGAGGACTTCTCGGTGATTAATAAAGACCTAACAGATGTATCGCTTAAAGCTATCTTCTTCTCGAGCATTACCAATCCAGCAACGCGCTTTGTTAATAGCATCGTCTATACCAGTGTGGGCGTGTTCGGAGCGTTCTTCGTGATTAGCGGTGGCGTGACGGTCGGTCAATTATCAGCCTTCCTCAGTTACGCCAACCAATATACGAAACCATTCAATGAAATCTCAGGGGTTATTACCGAACTTCAAAATGCGATTGCTTGTGCCAACCGCGTATTTGAACTATTGGAACAACCGTCCGAACGTCCAGAACGAGAAGGTGCGGTCTCTCCTGAAACCTTTGATGGAGCGGTGGAATTTAGCCATGTGGACTTCTCTTATGTGAAAGGCCAACCGCTGATTGAAGACTTCTCGCTGGATGTCAAACCAGGGCAACGCGTGGCGATTGTCGGTCCAACTGGAAGCGGAAAGACGACATTAATTAACTTATTGATGCGTTTCTATGAGATTAATAGTGGAAAATTAGCTATCGATGGCCATTCGATTGAAGACATCTCCCGTCATTCATTGCGAAATGGATTTGGAATGGTGCTTCAAGAAACATGGCTTCAAACAGGTACGGTGCGTGAAAATATCACGATGGGAAATCCGACGATTAGCGAAGAAGAGATGATTCGCATCGCTAAACTCTGCCATATTCATGGATTCGTGAGCCGTCTGCCGCAAGGGTATGATACGGTGATTTCAGATGACGGTGGGGATTTCTCACAAGGGCAAAAACAATTGCTCTGCATCGCGCGTGTCATGATGGGACAACCGAATATGCTGATTCTCGATGAAGCAACGTCTTCTATTGATACACGTACCGAATTGAAGATTCAAGAAGCTTTCCAACATTTGATGGAAGGGCGCACGAGCTTTATTGTGGCGCACCGCTTGTCGACGATTCGTACAGCCGATGTGATTCTCGTCTTAAAAGACGGACATGTCATTGAAAAAGGAAATCATGCCAGCTTGATGGAGCAACGTGGGTTTTACTACAATCTCTATCAAAGTCAGTGGCAACATTAAACTAAAAAGAAGCGTAGACTCTATAAAAAGGGTCTACGCTTCTTTGAATGGCTGAAAGTAGAAAATTATCATATATGATAATTTCAAACGATTATTGATTAAATTCTTCTAAAGCTAGTGAAGCTTCTTCCCACTCGGCGAGAAGCGTTTCTTGATGTTCAAGAAGGGCAGCTTCTTCAGTTGAGAGGGCAGCGGATTTATCTGGATCGGAATAGTTTTCTTCCAGCGTCATTGCCTCGTGGACTTGTTCTAGCGCCGTTTCGATATCATGCATTTCGGTTTCGAGTTGCTCGATACGTCGAGTGAGCGTTCGGATTTGACGTTGTTCTTCTTTAGAGGCATGGTAGCTAGCTTTAGCTTCTGTCATCGGCTCAGCTGTTGCTTCAGCACTCTTGGCTTCTTGCAGTGCGGCGAGTTCTTCTTTTTCTTGCTTTTTCTCAAGGTAGTAGTCGTAGTCGCCAAGGTAGAGTGTGCTTCCTGTTTCTTCGATTTCAAGAATGGTCGTTGCGACCTTATTGATAAAGAAACGGTCATGGGATACAAAACAAATCGTCCCATCGTAGTCGATGAGAGCATCCTCCAATACTTCTTTACTGTCGATATCCAAGTGGTTGGTTGGTTCGTCGAGCAGTAGGAAATTATCATGCTCCAGTGACAATTTGCAAAGGGCTAGTCGGGCTTTTTCACCCCCACTGAGTTGAGCGGTTGTTTTTTCAACATCACTTCCGGAGAATAGGAAACTTCCAAGAATCGAACGCACATCTTTTTCAGGCATTGTTGAATGACGAGACCAAAGCTCTTCTAGAACTGTTTGGTTGGTAGAAAGGCCAGCCAAGTTTTGGTCATAGTAACCAACTTGAACGCCAGCTCCTAAGTCAATCGATCCTTTGATTAAAGGAAGTTCACCCGTAATCGACTTCAAAAGGGTTGATTTCCCAATTCCATTTGGCCCCACAATGGCAATGGCTTCACGCTTGCGAAGTTGGAAGGAAATCGGACCGCTTAATGCTTCGTGGTCGTAACCGATATAAGCATCGTTTACTTGTAATACTTGGTTTCCGGATTCGCGTTCCACGGTAAATTCAAAACGAGCAGAGCGCTGATCGCCTTTTGGTTTTTCTAAACGTTCCATTTTCTCGAGCTTCTTACGACGCGATTGCGCACGTTTTGTGGTTGAGGCGCGCACTAAGTTTTTTGCAATGAATTCTTCTAAGTCGTGAATCTCTTGTTGCTGCTTTTCGTAAGCTTTTTGCTTGAGTAAATAGCGTTGTTCACGTTCCTCTAAATAGTGCGAGTAGTTTCCCTTGTAATATTCACAGGCTTTATGGCTGATTTCGTAAACTTCATTACACACGCGGTCTAAGAAATATTGGTCGTGGGATACGATCACGAGAGCGCAATTTGAAGAGCGCAAATAATCCTCTAACCATGTTAAAGTTTCAATATCCAGGTGGTTCGTCGGTTCGTCTAAAATCAGTAAGTCGTGTTTCTCTAATAAAATCCGAGCTAAAGCTAACCTAGTACGTTGTCCTCCAGAGAGCGATTGAATCGGTTGGTCGTAGTCTTCTGGATAGAAACGGAATCCATGAAGGACGGTACGGATTTCGGATTCGTATCCATACGCGTTCTTTTGGTTCAAATCTTCTTGCAGTTGGTCATAGCGTTTTAAGGCAAGTTCGTAGGCTGCAGGGTCACTAAGAAGGTCGGGATTCCCGAGTTGTTCAGCCGCTTTTTGTGCTTGTTTCTTCAAAATTTCTACGTCTTCGTAGAGATGAATCATTTCTTCCCAAACGGTTTTCGTTGAATCGATGGCCGCATATTGGTCTAAGTAACCGATGGATAGGTTTTTTTTCTTTGAGACAGAGCCAAGAGAAGGTTCTTCGATACCAGCCAACATTTTTAACAGCGTTGATTTTCCAGTGCCATTACGTCCGACGATGGCAATCCGCGAATTTTCTTGAATATGAATCGTAATATTTTCAAATAGGACTTCATCTGCAAAAGTTCGAGCGAGTCCTTGTCCTTGTAGTAGTATCATGATAGGTCCTTTCAGTGAGTATTCATCTCATTCTATCATAAAAAAGAGGTGGACAATATTGAAAAGAATTCAAGATTGTTTTCACATTCACAAACAACAGGTTGTGAATAAAATCGTACAAGTATTGCTGTATATAAGCGGATTTTATAGGAGTAAGTGAGGAGCAAACAAAGTATTTGTGAAAATTCACATCGTTGTGATAGAATACGCATGGATGTAAAAGAAAAGGAGTCTTAGACATGAAAGATTATAAAGAAATGAAAGAAATCGAAGTGCCACGTGCAACTGCAAAACGTTTGGCAATTTATCATCGTTATTTACGTTTCTTGCATGATGCAGGAAAACGTCGTATTTCATCAACTGAATTAAGTGAAGCTGTAAAAGTAGATAGCGCAACGATTCGTCGTGATTTTTCTTATTTTGGAGCTTTAGGAAAACGTGGATATGGATATGATGTAGAATACTTATTGGAATTCTTCAGCCATACGTTAAACCAAGATCGCTTAACAAATGTAGCTTTAGTAGGTGTTGGTAAATTAGGACAAGCGTTACTAAACTACAATTTCCACCAAAGCAATAATGTTCGAATCAGTGCAGCATTTGATGTGAACCCTGATATCGTCGGAACGATTCAAACAGGAGTTCCTGTGTATAGCATGGATGAAATGATTGAACAATTAAAAGTTCAACAAATTCAAGTAGCGATTCTAACCGTTCCTCAAGATGTGGCGCAAGATACAGCAGATCGTATTGTAGAAGCAAATGTTCGAGGCATTTTAAACTTCACACCAATTCGATTAAACGCTCCAGAAAACGTTCGAGTTCAAAACGTGGACTTAACAAACGAACTTCAAACACTGATTTATTTCCTCGATAATCAAAAATAGAAGATAGTGCATGATAGAAAAGCCTTTATAACAAGGTTTCTATTATGCCTATTTTTTTTAATTGTCTAGTATGTTTAGGTATGTGTTTAGATATTTTAAAACCCCACATAATTCGCAAACAATTTAGCACTATTTTCTGTTAAGTGTGTATAGATATTCATAGTAGTTTGAATATCAGAATGTCCTAACCGTTCTTGAACATCTTTCATAGGTACGCCACTTTCAAAAAAGTAAGCTATAATGAGTGTGCCTAAAACCATGAATAGAAATGATTTCGAACCCATTTTTAATACAATTTAATTTGTACTAAATCTTGACAAAGGACCAATTGTCTTTTTGCTGTAAATATTATACACTTGTAGTATTAGAATAAAAAGAAAAAAATATATTGAATATTAAGTCTTAAAAAGTACCGGCTTTACCTAAAAATATTTAAATATAAGGAGTGAGTATAAGATGGACTATGAAGAAATTAAACTAAATGTTTCCAATGATAAAATCAGCGAATACAAAGTTTTTTATGGAATAAAGCTGTATTCTGATGTTTTTACATCTGAAGACAAAAAGACATTGACCTCTAAAAGGATTTATAGTACTAAAAAGAAAAATTATGTTTACTATGAAAGAACAGATGTGAATTGGAATTATTGGAGTGATAAGAGAAAATATGATTCTAATTTTGATACAAATGAAATGAAACGAAATATCGTATTTGAGGTATCACAGGACTTAAATTCGTTTTCAAAGTACCTTGATGAAAAGATTATTAAAAAGCTCATACTGAAAGAAAAAAATGGAGAGATCGTAGAAAGATTGGATATATAGTACTGTATTTACTTATATTAATTATATAAGCAACCTTTTCAGGTTGATCTATAAGAAACTTGGATAATTATACTGTTACACTTTGTCGAAACGAGCTTGAAGCACTTTATAATAAGACAAATGTTCTTCTGGCATCTTAGCAGGTAGAACCTCTCATTTTAATTTGTACTAAATCTTGACATAGGACCAGTGCCTTTTTGTATAAAAATAAGAGTATTCAAAAAATGCGAAAATTCATGATATACTATACAAAACAAGTAGAACCTTTAAATGCATAAGGGGGCTGAAGAAAATGAAAAAGAAATTCAGTAGTGGAATGCTTGGAATCGTTGCGGTAATCGCGTTAATCATCGGTGGATTTGTAACGTTGAATCTGGTAAAGAAGCATGAAATGGTCACTTTAGTTCAAAGTGCGCAAGTGAAGGAATCGATTGAAAATCAATTAAAAGACTTAGACAACAAAGCGTTGGAAGAAGGCGGAGCTATTGAGTCTTATGAAATTGATGTAGAGTCTATTCAGCATAACCCTATGGGAGGAATATACTTTAAAATATACTTAAACTCCAATAAGAAATTAAGCATGAGTTTTAGTCTGACTAAAAATCTAAATACAGGACAGTTCGAACATTCCTCAACGGGATACTCAAAGGAAGTCTCAGACTTGATAAAAAATAAGCAGTAAGAAATGAGAACTTTTCGTACAAAGTAAGAATTAAAAACATAAAAAGCACTAATCGTTTGCGTTGATGCAGTGATTAGTGCTTTTCTTTTGGTTCTTTATCGTCTAGTGAATCCTCGTCATCGGGAAGTTTCTCGATGAGGTTGGCGAGTTTTTTCAACTCGTTATAGGTGCGAAGCATGTTGATACTTGTTACGATGCTTGTCGTTGCGAATAGACAGCAGAATAATGTGATAAAGTCAAATCCATTTCCAGGATAATGCGTCGTTGCTAGAAAGATAAAGAGGACGGCTAATATGATTTCAAAATATAGTTTTCTAAAGAAACTTTTTCGTGTCATCACAATCATCCTTTCTTGTCAAAATCTTACATAATTCTTGAGAAATAAGCAAGTATTTATTCTTGATTTTTCCTGACCAAATGAGTATTATAAAACTATGAGTTAGCACTCATGGTTTTCGAGTGCTAAAAAAGAGTAAGGAGGATTTTATATGTTAAAGCCTTTAAAAGATAGAGTTGTTATTCAAATGGTAGAGCAAGAAGAAAAAACTGCTGGGGGATTATTCCTACCAACCACTGCTCAAGAAAAATTACAATTTGCAAAAGTAATCGCGACAAGTGAATTCACTGCTGCAGAAGACCGTCAAGTGGCGGTTGGCGATAAAGTCGTATTCGAGAAATATTCAGGCACAGAAGTTAAATTGGATGGTCAAGAATATATCATCGTGAAAGAAAAAGACATTATCGCAATTGTTGAATAAAGGAGGATATCACAATGGTGAAAGATATTAAATTTGCAGAAGATGCAAGAAGTGCCATGCTTCGCGGTGTGGACGTTTTAGCAAACACAGTAAAAGTAACATTAGGACCAAAAGGACGTAATGTTGTATTAGAAAAAGCATTCGGGTCTCCGCTGATTACAAATGATGGGGTCACGATTGCTAAAGAAATCGAATTAGAAGATCATTTCGAAAATATGGGTGCAAAACTTGTGGCTGAAGTCGCATCCAAAACAAACGATATTGCCGGTGACGGTACAACAACAGCGACAGTTTTAACACAAGCCATCGTTCGTGAAGGATTGAAAAACGTAACAGCTGGCGCAAACCCAGTAGGCATCCGTCGAGGGATTGAACTTGCGACAAAAGCAGCGGTTGAAGAATTACACCGCATTTCTCGTCCAGTCGAATCAAAAGAAGCCATCGCACAAGTGGCGGCAATTTCTTCTGGTTCAGCTGAAGTTGGTGAATTAATCGCTGAAGCTATGGAAAAAGTGGGGAACGACGGCGTTATTACAATCGAAGAATCTAAAGGGATTGAAACAGAATTAGATGTTGTAGAAGGAATGCAATTTGACCGTGGTTACTTATCACAATACATGGTAACTGATAACGACAAGATGATTGCAACTTTAGATAATCCATTTATCTTAATCACAGATAAAAAAGTGTCAAACATCCAAGAAATCATTCCATTATTAGAACAAATCGTTCAACAAGGACGTGCGTTATTAATCATCGCGGATGACGTAGATGGAGAAGCTTTACCAACATTAGTATTAAACAAATTACGCGGAACATTTAACGTGGTAGCTGTAAAAGCTCCAGGATTCGGTGACCGTCGTAAAGCGATGTTAGAAGATATCGCTGTGTTAACAGGAGCTCAAGTCATTACAGAAGACCTTGGCTTAGAATTAAAAGACGCAACATTAGCGCAATTAGGGACAGCTGGTAAAGTTGTGGTTTCTAAAGATAGCACTACAATCGTGGAAGGTGCAGGTTCTAAAGACTTAATCGCGAACCGTGTTGCTTTAATTCGCGCACAAGCACAAGATACAACAAGTGATTTCGACCGTGAAAAATTACATGAACGTCTTGCTAAATTATCAGGTGGGGTTGCCGTAATTAAAGTCGGTGCCGCTACTGAAACAGAATTAAAAGAGAAAAAACTTCGCATTGAAGATGCCTTAAACGCCACTCGCGCAGCGGTTGAAGAAGGAATCGTTTCAGGTGGGGGAACCGCTCTTGTGAACGTTCAAAAAGTAGTAGATGCTCTTGAATTAGAAGGCGACTTAGCGACAGGTGCGAAAATCGTATCTCGTTCATTAGAAGAACCATTACGTCAAATCGCAGAAAATGCTGGTCTTGAAGGTTCAGTCATTGTTGCTCGTTTGAAATCTGAAGAAAAAGGCATTGGATACAATGCTGCTACAGATGAATGGGTAAACATGATTGAAGCAGGTATTGTTGACCCAACGAAAGTAACACGTTCTGCACTACAAAATGCTGCATCTGTTTCAGCATTATTATTAACAACAGAAGCTGTGGTAGCTGACAAACCAGCTCCAGTAGCACCACCAATGCCAGGAATGGATCCAGGCATGGGTATGATGTAAACTAAGGACGAGGGGTGAAATTTTTTCACCCCTCTTTTTCTTTTTGGAATAAAACACCGAAAGGTGCTTACTAAAAAATGAACTTCGTTCAAAACTTCGAACCCTCGAGGATTTCTCTATAGTATATGCAATGAGGCACCGGCTTGAGCCGAAGTCTCAAGCTCTTTC
>NZ_KV790849.1:91704-99821 GCF_001807725.1 Granulicatella sp. HMSC31F03
TGAGCCGAAGTCTCAAGCTCTTTCAAGATTCAAATGGACTCTAAAAAATAAATTTTTAAGAGTCCATAATTCACTTTGAATGCTTACTCCCATTGCCAATACTATGGAATCCTCGGGGTTCTCCGTTTTGAACACTTTTTTTGAGTTGTTATATAAAAAGAGGAAGGAATAGAGAGGGTAGAAAAAACTTCGAACATTGAAGGATTTACTGCTACTATAAAATCCTTCGGGTTCTCTGTTTTGAACAATTTTTTTGGTAACACTTATAAAAAAGAGGATGGAATAGAGAAGGCGAGTTATGCTACGAACCCTCGAGGATTTCTCTATAGTATATGCAACGAGGCACGGGCTTGAGCCTGTAGTTTCTCACCTCAAAAGCTTTAAAAGGAACTTACGGAGATGCTAGTCACAATGGTTGACGGGGGCGTACATTTTTGCTAAAATAGTCGTGTTGTAATTGTGAAGCACCACAGCTACAACCGCTCGGATTAGAGTACAAAAGACCGGAATCGGCACTTTAAACTGGCGAGTCTTAGTCTAAAATATAGGAGGTGCAATATGTACGCAATCGTAAAAACTGGTGGAAAACAAGTTAAAGTTGAAGTTGGTCAAGCAATCTACGTTGAAAAATTAAACGCAGAAGCTGGCGACAAAGTAACTTTCGAAGAAGTAGTATTTGTAGGTGGAGATGACGTTAAAGTTGGTGCTCCATTCGTAGCAGGTGCAACTGTTGAAGGAACTGTTGAAAAACAAGGCCGTCAAAAGAAAGTTGTAACTTTCAAATACAAACGTCGTAAAGACTCACACCGTAAACAAGGTCACCGTCAACCTTATACAAAAGTTGTTATTGACGCAATCAACGCTTAATCACGATGATTCAAGTGACTGTACACAAAAAGAACCAGCGAATTGTTTCCTTTGAAATGACTGGACATGCAAACTATAGTGAACATGGTTCGGATATCGTTTGCGCAGGGGTATCGGCTCTGGCCATTACAACTGTGAACAGCATTGAAAAGTTAGCAGGATATCAACCGATTGTCGAAGTTGACGAGGTTGAAGGTGGTTACTTATATATGGAAGTTGTAGAGGACTTGACGAAAGACCAAGAACATACAACTCAAATTTTATTAAATAGTCTATTACTAGGGTTAGAAGATATTCAATCGGAATATCAAAACTTTCTAGCTGTAACTGTTGCATAATCAATCAAGGAGGTGCACAACTATGTTAAAAGTGAATTTACAATTATTCGCCCATAAAAAAGGGGGCGGTTCTACATCAAACGGACGTGACTCACAAGCAAAACGTTTAGGTGCTAAACGTGCTGATGGACAATTCGTTTCAGGTGGTTCAATCTTATTCCGCCAACGTGGAACAAAAATCCATCCAGGTGAAAACGTAGGTAGAGGTGGAGACGATACTTTATTTGCTAAAGTTGACGGAATCGTACGTTTCGAACGTAAAGGCCGTGACAAAAAACAAGTATCTGTTTATCCAGTAGTTGCTGCTGAATAATAATGAGTAGGATGTGACATTCAGTCACATCCTTTTTTTTAGGAAATTTGAGAAGTGACAAAACTACTGCGAACTTTCCAGATTTCTCTATAATTGCTATACTAGCTGTATCGGAGGAAGCCTTGTGTCTTCCTTCCTCTCAAGCTTCAAACTGACTCTAGGAAATGAATTTCCAGAGTCAATCATTCACATTGAGTACATCGCTAGTATTGCTATTATAGAATCTGAACGTTCTGCGTAGTTTTGTTAGCAAAAAATGTGAATGAACCTATTTCATATTATTCAAAGCAGAGAAACTCTTAAAAATAGAAGGAGGGATTTTTATCGAAGCGGGAAAAGAAATTCAAGCATTCGAGGAATTGGCAAAAGCAGTAGAGCTGCTTCATCAAGAAATCGGCTATTCGAATGTAGAAGCGCTAGGGGAAACCTTACAAAATATTGTCAATGACAACACTGCGCAACAAGTCGAAGGCCTGCCAAGTAACGAAGTGATCCAAGAATTTAACAAAGCGTATAAACAATTAGATTTAGCAAGTTATTCGAGTGAAGAAATTCGCCGGATGATTCAATTCGCGTTCTTGAAAGCTGCTAAAGAAGATGGCTTACAAACCAACCATCAAATGACTCCAGATGCGATTGGCTTACTCGTAGCGTATATGATTGACCAAATGACGAAGAAAGATAAGACGCTACAAATTGCGGACTTTGCGGCAGGAAGTGGGAACTTACTAAGTACAATTTTGTTATTCCTACAATCTGCTGGTAAAACAGCCCAAGGGACGGCTATTGATAATGATGAAGTGCTTGTGCATTTAGCTTTACAAGCCTTCGCATTAGAACAATTGGATGTGAAGACTTCCTTGCAAGATGGATTACAAGATTTACTTGTGGATCCACAAGACTTCGTAGTGAGTGATTTGCCGATTGGATATTATCCAGTCGATGCCAATGCCGCTCGTTTTGAGACAAAAAATGAAGAAGGTCATTCTTTTGCCCATCATTTACTCATCGAACAGCATATTCGTTATTTGAAGGAAGCTGGAATCGGATTGTTCATCGTTCCGACAAATCTATTTGAGACTGTCGAAGGGGAAACGTTACTGGCTTACTTGCAAAAGGAAACATATGTACAAGCAATGCTCTCATTCCCACGCAATTTATTTAAAGATGTGCAGTTTAGTAAGTCTTTACTCATTGTACAAAAACGAGGGAAATCTGCTAAACAAGTGAGCCAAGTCCTTCTAGGGGATATCCCAGAATTTAAAAACAGAGAAAAATTCAGAAAATTCACTCTAACATTCGAAAAATGGGCACAAGAAATGTTATAATGAATCCGTTAGACCCAGATGCGGGCTTAATTTTAAATTAAAGGAGAATGTGCATGTCAAAATCAATCGCGATTAATGCAGGAAGTTCAAGCTTGAAATTCCAATTATTTAATATGCCACAAGAAGAAGTGGTTGCTAAAGGGTTAGTAGAACGTATCGGATTAGGAGATTCAATCTTCTCAATCAGTTATGGAGACGACCAAAAATTTGAAGTGGTAGAAGATATTCCAAACCACGAAGTTGCGGTAGAAAAATTATTAGAACAATTAGTAGCTTTAAACATTATTTCTTCATTCGATGAAATCACTGGTGTGGGTCACCGTGTCGTTGCCGGAGGAGAATTATTCAAAGATTCAGCTTTAGTAGATGACACTGTTATCCAACAAGTAGAAGACTTAGCAGAATTTGCTCCATTACACAACAAAGCAGAAGCGGTAGGAATGCGCGCATTCAAACACATCTTACCAGACATTACAAGTGTTGCTGTATTCGATACTTCATTCCATACAACAATGCCTAAAAAAGCTTATTTATACAGCATTCCAATGGAATACTACAAAAACTTCAAAGCTCGTAAATACGGAGCTCACGGAACAAGCCACCGCTATGTTTCATGCCGTGCTGCTGAATTATTAGGTAAACCAGTTGAAGAATTAAAGATCATCACTTGCCACTTAGGAAACGGTGCTTCAATTACTGCGGTTGATGGCGGAAAATCTGTAGATACATCTATGGGATTCACTCCATTAGCAGGGGTTACAATGGGTACTCGTTCTGGTGATATCGATGCTTCATTAGTAGCATTCTTAATGAACAAATTAAACATTACAGACGTTAATGAAATGGTTGACATCTTAAACAAAAAATCAGGTCTATTAGGCCTTTCAGGTGTATCAAGCGATATGCGTGACGTTGAAGCCGCAAGTGCAACAAACGAAGATGCTAAAGTTGCAGTAGAAATCTTCGTTGACCGCGTTCAAAAATACATTGGACAATATGTTGCTGTTATGAACGGTGTGGACGCTATCGTCTTCACTGCTGGTATCGGTGAAAACTCTAAATCAATTCGTTCTCGTATCATCAATGGTTTAACTTGGTTCGGTTGCGATATCGATCCTGAGCGTAACGATACTCGTTCAGAAGCAATCATTTCTTCTGAAGGTGCGAAAGTTACAGTATTAAATATCCCAACTAATGAAGAGGTTGAGATTGCGCGTGACATCGAACGTTTACGCAAAAAATAATAAATGAACCGAAGGTTCCGTTCTTAAAAGAAATTACAAATTCCTGCGGGATATTTTATAGTGGTTGGCTGAAAGGCACCGGCTCGAGCCTGTAGTCTCTCACCTACCACATTCAAAGGCTCTCTTGGCGATAAATCGCTGAGAGAGCCTATTTCATTATGGTTGCAATTTCTTACAGCAACCACTATAAACCCGCAGGATTCTCCATTTCTTTTAAGAACGAAATGTGCTTATGATTGCGTAAATCCTTCTCAGTTAAATACGCGACATGTGCTTTTGGAGGAGGGTGTAAATCCTTCTCAGTAAGTACGAGACAAGTGCCTTGAAAGGAGATTGCGTAAATCCTTCTCAGTTTAATACGCGACAAGTGCTTTTGGAGGAGAGTGTAAAGCCTTCTCAGTGAATACGTGACAAGGGGTGTGGTAGTGGAGACCGGCTCGAGCCTGTAGTCTCTCACCTATCGAATTCAAAGAGCCCCATGGCGGATGATCCGCTGTGGGGCTCTAATTCATTTCGATTCTTATTCCCTACTATCACTACTATAAAATCCAAGGTTTATCCGTTTCTCTTCAAAGGAGCAGATGATTGCGTAAATCCTCCTCAGTTAGTACGTGACAAGTGCCTTGAAAGGAGATTGTGTAAATCCTTCTCAGTTAACTACGCTACAAGTGCTTTTTAGGAATAATGGAAAGATTTTTGAATTAAAAGGGTTCTATATTTTTTAAGATGGGTGGGAAATTTCCGTTAACCTTAAAAATTATGGAACCTTTTTACGCTGTAAGCAAAGTATTTCTTATTTTAAAGCCATTTGTACTAAAATGGGACTGTTAGTGTTTTTGAAGATTTGGTGAAAATAATTTATTTTGTGTAATGATTCGTTGAATTTTTTTGAAAATAGTTTCACTTATTTAAAGTGAATGAATCACATATATAGTTTATTCGGGAACGGGGGAACTGGATTGAAGCATAAAAGGTAGGATGAGAATCAGGGGTTATTGATTTGATGGGGATTATTTTAAAAATAGTATAGAAATGGGAGGAAATCACTTGAAAAGTTATAAAGAAATGTTAGGGAAAAAAGAAAAATTTTCGATTAGAAAAACCACTTTAGGTGTTTTTTCAGTCATGATTGGGGCAAATCTATTACTTCTTCCTGGAGTTGCTGCGGATGAAGTTCCTTCAGAACAAGTTACGCCAACGACTTCAGCTAGCGAAACGACGGAAATGGAATTGAGAGAATCCGTTGCCAGACCAGAATCTGGCGAATCTTTAAACGATCAACCAAATCAAGGAAGACCAAATTTCGAACCGGTGAGCCCGGAAGATCAGGAGAAAGATCGTACGAATACTCCGCGTATTCCTGAAGATAACCGGGAACATCCAGAGTCCAATGAGTATACAAATGTAGGGGTAAGTGATCCTCGAAATGTAGAGGTCAAAGGAGCCACTAAACGGCTTGTTTTGAATGATATTCCAAATAGCGGGTTATCGAGTGCTTATTATAATGCCATCGAGAAAGCGAAAAAAGCTGGATTTGAAATTGAATATACCGATCGCGTAGTCGGCCGTTCCGATGATATTTCGGGAGAATCTTCATATGAAGCTAATATCATTGAAAATTTCATTGAAAATAATCGAGAAAGATTACAAAATTATAAAAAGAATCGCATTTCAAATCGTCTACAGTATGAACGTGAATCGAAAGAACATGAATATGCTACGGAAGATTTTCAAAGTTACCAATTCGAAGGAAACGACCTACGACAAGCTGTGAACAATCAAACGGTGATTCGCGGGTATGAATACGGGGCTAAAACCATCGTGTCCGCCTCAGAATATTATCCTGCAGAAGCTGTAAAATATATTAATAGTTTAGACGAATTGAGCTTTAAAAATATGCAAACAACGACGAATGCTCCAGAAGAACATTCGAATGGACAAGTGGCGGTTCTAAAACAAGGGCAACCCGTCACCGTTTCTGAACGAGGATTGGAAGGTACGTATTTAACCGTTGATGGAGAACGCAAGCAAGTGACTCGAATGGATCATGAGTATACATTGGTTAGCTCCCCTTACGAAGAGCAAAAAGCGTTACTTTGGATTAAAAATGTAGGTGGAAAACTGAGTGTGACAGCTGGGGCAGACCGTGCAACAGATAAGCCTTTAACGATTAATGTGAAGATTCGTTACTACGATGAAAATGGACACGAAATTGTAAATAATACAGGAAGTAATTTATATGCGATTAGTGATTTAACGCACGGTACCAGTCGTAAAGTTTTAGACAGCTATACCCCTACTGGATTAGTGGCGCGTATTCAATACAATGATCAAATTGAAGATCAATATATGAACTATTCTCAAGCGTACACGTCACAATGGAGCGTCTATCGTCGAGACGAAAATCAAAAGGTAACGTTCCACCGAGTGCAAGGATGGACGGAAACACATACACCAATCTTAGGCGATGAAATAACAGAAGAAGTCATTCCGGAAACAGATGCTCAAGGAGTCGTTAAAGGCCATTATCATATTAGTAGAGATAAGGGATATGAGCATGTCGTTTATGTTCCAATATTTAATTATGAACAAATAGACGAAAAGAAATCTGTGACAATCGGGGCAGAAGATGAAATTGTTCCAATTCCAGGGTCTTCTATTACACGCCAAGGAAATGAATTATATTCAGTTGGCGATAATATGTATGTGGAAAATGGATCTCATTTCCACTATGCAGGCGATAGTCTTGACAAATACGGATGGCAGAATAGCCGAAGAACCAAGTATTACGGAACGGTAGCAGTCGCAAGCAAAACGAATCAATTTACTTTCAGCACGACCTTTGGGAAAACTGGAGAATATGTCTCAATGGATCTAAACTACGATACATTAGATGTTCCAACGCCTGAAGGGGATGAAACAGATCCCGATGAATTGATTAATGTTCCGAAAGTACAAACAACAAGATGGATTGCGGAAGTTCCTAATAAGGTCTTGAAAAAGACAGAATACCATCAACATATCACTTATGCGGATGATACAGGTCGAGAAATTGCGCCAAGTAATGTACAGACGTTCACTAAATTAAAAGTAGAAGATCTAGAACATCATTCTAGCTCTGATTACTATTTTGATGGACTATTAACAAAAGCCGAACAGGAAGAATTATATCGAAATTTCCATGAAAATGGGGAGTTGTTTATTACTCGAAACGGAGAGCGAGTCAATGCGAAAGAGAGTAATGATGTGTATGAATATTATAATTATCGTCCAAACAGCGAAGGAGTATTAGAACGGGTAGGAGAAAAACGTCAGATTGTTGGCTTAGTGACAAAAGAAGTTCCTCATCCAAGAGTATCTGGATGGAAACCGACTCGTTGGAAAGCAGCTTATCCATTTTATGGGGTAACGAATGCGTACTGGCCTGAGTCAGCGAATTTAATGGAAGATTATAAGAAAAAGATTCCAGCACAATGGACTGGAAAAAATGTTGAAGTCGAAGGTGGAGAAGGTGTTGAAATGGGTGATGGAAGTCAAACGGTTCTATACCATGTTATTTACACTCAATCAACAGAAAGAGAGTCTACTCGTTTTGTTACCGTTCAAGACGGTACTGAAGTGGAAATTTCTCCAACGCTTGAAGGCGTTCACGAAGCGCCAGCCTTCTTACAAGGTGAAAAATACCATTATAATGGTATTACGACTACAGTTTCTGGGGTAACCACGCATTACTATGATTTAGTAACAGGCGATAAACCTCCAGTTGAGCCAAACCAAAAAGAAGAAAAAGCGGTGACGCGCTTTGTAACGATTCAAAATGAACAAGAAGTCGAAGTAGCCGAAACGGTCGAAGGAACTCAACCAGCTCCAACGTTCTTACAAGGAGAGAAATATCACTTCAATAAACAGACGAAAACGGAAAATGGTATTACCACTCACTACTATGATTTAGTAACAGGAGACAAACCAGCTGTTGAGCCAAACCAAAAAGAGGAAAAAGCGGTGACCCGTTTTGTGACGCTTCAAG
>NZ_KV790849.1:99841-100051 GCF_001807725.1 Granulicatella sp. HMSC31F03
CCCGTTTTGTGACGCTTCAAGGCACACAAGAAGTGGAAGTAGCACCAACTGTCGAAGGAACGCAAGCTGCACCAACGTTTTTACAAGGCGAAAAATACTACTTCAATAAACAAACGAAGACGGAAGATGGTATTACTACTCACTACTATGATTTAGTAACGGGAGATAAACCAGCCGTTGAGCCAAACGAAAAAGAAGAAAAAGCGGTGA
>NZ_KV790849.1:100071-186285 GCF_001807725.1 Granulicatella sp. HMSC31F03
AAGGAGAGAAATATCACTTCAATAAACAGACGAAGACGGAAAACGGTATTACGACTCACTATTACGATTTAGTAACAGGCGATAAGCCTACGGTTGAGCCAAACGAAAAAGAAGAAAAAGCGGTGACCCGTTTTGTGACGCTTCAAGGCACACAAGAAGTCGAAGTAGCTCCAACTGTCGAAGGAACGCAAGCTGCGCCAACATTCTTACAAGGCGAAAAATACTACTTCAATAAACAAACGAAGACGGAAGATGGTATTACCACTCACTACTATGATTTAGTAACAGGCGACAAACCAGCTGTTGAACCAAACCAAAAAGAGGAAAAAGAGGTGACGCGCTTTGTGACGCTTCAAGACTCACAAGAGGTAGAAGTAGCGCCAACTGTTGAAGGAACTCAACCAGCACCAACGTTCTTACAAGGAGAGAAATATCACTTCAATAAACAAACGAAGACGGAAGATGGCATTACGACGCACTACTATGATTTAGTAACGGGAGAGAAGCCTACTGGTGACCCGAATGAATCTTCACCAAAAATCGTGACGCGTTTTGTAACGATTGAAAATGAACAAGAAGTGGAAGTAGCACCAACCGTTGAAGGCACTCAAGCTGCTCCAACCTTCTTACAAGGAGAGAAGTACTACTTCAGTAAGAAGACGAAAACGGAAGACGGCATCACAACTCATTACTATGATTTAGTGTTAGGGGCTAAGCCTTTAGAAGATCCAAATCGTAAGGAAGAGTTGAAAATCACTCGTTTTGTAACGGTTGAAAACAATCAAGAAGTAGAAATTGCGGAAACGGTCGTAGGAACGAAACCAGCTCCAACCTTCTTACAAGGTGAAAAATACTACTTTACGAAGCAAACAAAAGTAGAAGATGGGATTACAACCCACTATTACGAATTAGTCGTAGGTGAAAAACCAAAAGACGCGCCAAGTGTAGAGTTACCAGAAGGTGTGATTGGTGAGGTGCCAAATGATGCGCCAAGCTATGATCTTCCGGAGTTAACACTGCCACAAGATCCAGACAAAGTAGAAGAAGTTCCTAAGACTGAACTTCCACGAACTAGTGCCCAAGATTTACAAATATTCAATTTATTTGGATGGGCAATTGGACTTTCTGCTTTTGGACTCGTGTTTAAACGCTCTAAAAAGGCAAATCATTAATAGAATTCCCATAAGTTAGGCTCGTTTCTAACTTATGGGGTTCTTTTATTCTATGAGAAAGTGACGGTAAAATTTTACATCAATTGTAACGAGCGTTCAGAACCTTTATAATAGGAATAAATTACTTTTAAGGAGCACTTATGTCACAAGGAGTTATTATTAAAGCGTTGAGTGGATTTTATTACATTGAATCCGATGGAATAATTTATCAGACTCGTGCGCGTGGAGTTTTCCGCAAAAGAGGACAATCGCCTCTAGTAGGAGACGTGGTTGAATTTGAAAGTAGTAATCTTCAAGAGGGAACGCTCACGAAAATCCTACCACGAAAAAACACAATAGTCCGACCACCTGTAGCCAATGTCGATGTTGGCATTATTGTGATGTCTGCGGTTGAACCAGAATTTTCAACGCATCTCGTGGATCGATTCCTCGTATACCTTGAAGGATTACAGGTGCATCCAATCATCATGGTTACTAAGACCGATTTGTTAACAGCGCAAGGTTTAGAAAAGCTTGAAGACATCCGGAAACAGTATCAAAAAATCGGATACCCTGTCTTTTTTGGACAAGAAGTGATGAACGATAAAACTCCATTTTTGGAAGCTTTGAAAGGTCAGAAAGTGATTTTTCTTGGACAATCTGGAGTAGGGAAATCAACGCTTCTTAATGAAATGATTCCTGAATTAAACCAAGAAACGGGAGAGATTTCGAATGCGTTAGGGCGTGGGCGTCATACGACTCGTCACGTATCGCTTCATGAAATCGAAGGCGTATGGATTGCGGATACACCGGGATTCAGTACGGTTGATTTTATGGATATTGAAAAAGAAGACTTACCGCATTTATTCCCAGAGTTTGTCGAAGTAGAGCATGAATGTAAGTTCAGAGAGTGTTCGCACCAACATGAGCCAAACTGCGCTGTGATTGCAGCAGTGGAATCAGGAGACATTTGGCAAGAGCGATACGACCATTATTTGAGTTTCTATGAAGAACTGGACCAAAGAAAACCAGTATATAAACGAAAAAAGTAGATAGAGGAGATAGAACATGAAAGTAGCACCATCAATTTTAAGCGCAAATTTTGCAACATTAGGAGAAGACGTTAAGAAAGTCGAAAAATTAGGAGCAGACTGGATTCATATCGATGCCATGGACGGACAATTCGTTCCAAACTTAACATTAGGACCAAACATCGTTGAAGGATTACGTCCTGTAACTGATTTAGTATTAGACTGCCATTTAATGGTACAAAACCCAGAACGATTCATTCCACAATTCGCAAAAGCAGGAGCAGACTACATCTCTGTTCACGTGGAAGCAACTCCACATATCCACCGCGCGCTTCAAGCGATTAAAGCAGAAGGCGTAAAAGCAGGTGTCGTAATCAATCCAGGAACACCAGTGAGTGCCATCTCAGCAGTCTTAAGCGAAGTGGACTTAGTATTAGTAATGACAGTAAACCCAGGATTCGGCGGTCAATCATTCATTCCAGAAACATTGGATAAAGTGCGTGAATTAGTAGCGTTACGCGAAGAAAAAGGCTACCACTACTTAATCGAAGTAGACGGCGGAGTGAACGGCGAAACAGCAAAACTTTGCTCTGCAGCAGGGGTAGACGTTGCCGTTGCCGGTTCATATGTATACTACGCAGAAGATATCAAAGCTGCGATTGATTCAATCAAAGAAGCATAAGAGGGACGAAGATGGAAGTTGTGATTGTCTTGGGAGGACCAAACACTAAAGAGGACATCAAGGCGCTCTTAGAACATCGATACGGGAAAGTTTATGAAGACTTCCGTTTTGTCGGCGTCGACGGTGGAGCTCTTCGGTTATTAGACCAGCACCTTCTCATGGAAGTAGCGATTGGAGACTTTGATTCTGTCACAAAAGAACAGCGCGACTTGATTCATGAAGCAGCGGGCACTGTTGTCCAGCTCCCTTCTGAAAAAGACGACACTGATTTTGAGGCAGCCTTGCTATGGGTGAAGGAGCATTACGAAGGTGTACCGATTCACGTACTTGGTTCATTTGGCGGGCGCGTGGACCACGCGATTAGTACTTTATGGACGATGATGCGACCTGACTTAGCACCGCTTATTCCATACGTGGTATTCGAAGATGCAACGAATGTCGTTAATTTCATCCAGCCAGGCACATACACGATTGAAAAGATGGACTTTACGAAGTACCTTTCCTTTATTAGTATGACTCCTGTGGAAAATTTAACTCTACAAAATGTTAAATACACCCTCGATTCAAAAAGCTACGCGTACCCAGTGGCACTTGTCAGCAATGAATTTACAAGTGATAAGATGACCATCTCCTTTACAAAAGGACTTATCCTAGTCGCCCAAACCCGAGATCATTGGAGATAAAATAAAATATCGCACAATTAGGATGAATTACCTACACCAAAAAAGAAAAAATAATTAAATCCTTCACTTGTAGAGCTGGGAATTTATAATTTGTCGAGGAGGAAACATGAATTTTAATAGGATGATTCCTGAATTGTCAGTTTTTGATATTGAACGGACTAAAAAATTTTATAGAGAATTAAGATTTAAAATTGAATATGAACGTACTGAAGATAAATTTGTTTTCATGTCATTTCAAGATAGTCAGTTTATGTTTGAACAAATTCACGATGATGGTTGGAATATAGGTGAACTAGTATATCCATTAGGAAGAGGAATAAATTTTTCAATAGCTGTTGATGATATTGAAGAGCTTTATAAATTAGTGAATAATTTGAATATAGAATTATACAGAGAACTAACTAGAAACATATATCAAGTTAATGGGATAGAAGAAATGCAAATAGAGTTTTTAATACAAGATCCAAATGGGTATTTGTTGAGATTTACAAATTAACAAATACCAGTTTCAATGGTTGCAGAGGATAAAGCAACATATAATATAAAATAGAACAAAACATCGCACTGTTTCGTGCGATGTTTTTTCACAATCTTAGTTGAAATTCCAAAATTCACTTATAAGTGAATTTTGGAATTTTTTCGTTCACCGTTGTTTTCAATAATAGAGCCTCTATCATCCTTATTTTTAAGCTTTTTGTAGCGGATAAAACCTCAACAGACGGATAAATTTACAAATAATGAAAATAGATTTCTTTCCTTTGAGACTGCTTCAAACCTCTATCTTATAACCTTTTCACAAACTCCATTTTTTTGAAAAATAAATCAAAAAAATGCACACCCACCTAACTCCATGAGAAGCACCACCCATGGTCCCTTGGTTTCCTGGCATTAATCTCAGGTAAAGTAGAGTTGAAAAGAGTGGCGGATCCTAACTCTTTGGTTTATAAGAGGCTTGAAAAGAGCGAAAACTTCTAGAGACAGAAAAAGATATTTGAGGAAATAGCGGTTAGTGTAATGAATAAGTAACCAATGTGAATTATCAAGGCTTAGCGACTTGTCGCTTAGCCTTGGTTTGAAGCTTGGTAGGCGAGGAGACTTTAGGCTCCTGCCGGTACCATTACACTAAATTCCGCTATGCATTCCTTCAAATATCTTTGAATGTCTTTTAGCAGTTTCATTTATCTTTTCAAGCCTTCGGCTTATTTATTTTTAGAAAAACAAAAAGAGCTTAGGGATATCGCCTAAGCTCTTTTTAATAGTGCTCTGTATTAAACACGTTCTACTTTACCTGATTTTAATGCACGAGTTGAAACCCATACTTTTTTAGGTTTGCCGTCGATTAAAACACGAACTTTTTGTAAGTTTGGTTTCCAAGTACGGCGGTTAGCGTTCATAGCGTGAGAACGAGTGTTACCTGTTTCAGAACGACGTCCAGTGAAATAACATACTTTAGCCATTTTCATTCTCCTCCTTTATTTAATTCATTATCAGCTGATATAATTTTGAACTAAATCATATACTTAAATAATTTAGCATAGTTGAAGTAAGATTGCAAGTGAGTCGGTTATAGAGATTAACCCCTTTTTAAAAATTGATAAAAAGCTAGGTAATCGTGTAGGAATGTGATATTATAGTATAGAAATAATGTGTCAATCTGTCTAAAAATAGGCAGAAACCTTTATACATTCAATGGGAGGTATTCGTATGACAGTAAAAATTCAAACAGAAAATGGACAAATTGAACTGAGCAATGAAGTCATTGCAACGGTTGTTGGTGGAGCTGCAACAGACAACTATGGGGTCGTTGGGATGGCTAGCCGCAATCAAATTCGTGATAACTTAAATGATATCTTGAAGAAAGAAAACTTTTCTCGTGGCGTAGTAATCCGTCAAGAAGATGAAGGCGTTGCGGTTGATGTTTACATTATTGTTGGATACGGTACTAAAATTTCTGCGATTTGTAGAAATGTACAAGAACAAGTGAAATACAACTTAGAAACAATGTTAGGATTCTCTGCGAATACAGTGAATGTATATGTTCAAGGAGTTAAAATCATCGAAGCGTAATGCTTGTTGATTCTAGTCAGGAGGAAGTAAGAAAAATATGGCAACTATGAAAACTATTACGGCTCAAGATTTCCGCGCAATGGTAGAAATCGGTGAAATGCGTTTATCTGAAAATGCAGAATTCGTAAACTCATTAAACGTATTCCCAGTACCAGATGGAGACACAGGAACAAATATGATGCTCTCTTTCAAATCGGGTGCGGAGCGTGTTGCAAACTCTACAGCAACAACTGTAGGGGACTTAGCACAAGATTTAGCAAAAGGATTATTAATGGGTGCTCGTGGGAACTCAGGAGTTATCTTATCTCAATTATTCCGTGGATTCTCTAAAGCGGTTGTTGGGAAAGAGGTTATCACTGGTGAAGAATTAGCCCAAGCATTTACAAACGGTGTGGAAACAGCTTATAAAGCCGTTATGAAACCTGTTGAAGGAACCATCCTTACTGTTGCTCGTGAATCTGCAAAACGTGGTGTTCGCAAACTAGAAACTTCAAACGACATCATCGAAGTAATGGGTTCAGTGTTACGTGGAGCTGAAAAATCTTTAGCAAAAACTCCAGATTTACTACCAGTATTAAAAGAAGTAGGCGTAGTGGATTCAGGCGGTCAAGGTTTAGTATTCATTTACAACGGATTCTTCGAAGCATTAACAGGGGAAGCCGTTCCAGTTCAATCATTACAAAGCAATAAAATCGATTTAACTTCAGTGGCTCACCACGAATCAGGCGTTGACTACGAACATGTGTCAACTGGCGACATCAAATTCGGTTACTGTACTGAAATCATGGTGAAAATCGGTGAAGGTGAAACAGTCGTAGATACTTTTGACTACGATACTTTCCGTAACTACTTAAACGAACTTGGAGATTCTCTATTAGTAGTAGCAGACGATGAAATCATCAAAGTACACGTGCATACAGAGCGTCCAGGTGAAGTGATGAACTACGGACAACGCTTCGGTTCATTAATGAAAGTGAAAGTAGACAACATGCGTCTCCAACACGAAGAAGTGCTAAAAACAGACTACACTGCAAAGGTAAAAGAAGCAGCGCAAAAACAAAAAGCAGAATACGGAATCGTAGCGGTTGCTGCAGGTGAAGGTGTTCAAGAATTATTCAAGAGCATGGGTGTAACAACGATCATCAACGGTGGTCAAACCATGAACCCAAGTACGGAAGATATTCTTCAAGCTGTAAAAGAAGCGCATGCTGAAAAAGTCATCGTATTACCAAACAACAAAAACATTCAAATGGCTGCAAACCAAGCGGCTGAAGTATCAGAAGATGCTGCCGTTGCCGTTGTTGCAACTCGTACTATTTCAGAAGGATTAGCTTCATTATTAGCCTTCAACCCAGAAGCAAGCTTAGAAGATAACCAAGCTGCAATGAGCGAACAAATGGCGCTTGTATCAAGTGGTCAAATCACAAATGCAGTTCGCGATACAAACATTGATGGCGTTGAAATTAAAAAAGACGACTTCATGGGGATTGTTGACGGCAAGATTTTAGTAAGTATTGCGGACCGTAAGGAAGCAACTCTTGCGACAATCGATAAGATGATCGACGACGATTCAGAAATCCTAACAATCATCTATGGTGAAGACGCAGACGCAAGCGAAGTGGAAGAAATCACTGAAGCTGTAGAAGCGAAATACCCTGATGTAGAGGTTGAAGTCCACGAAGGAAACCAACCAGTATACACTTACTTATTATCTGTAGAATAATAAATTTAAAATAATCGAAAGACTAAAAAAGAGTACTAATATCCTTCCGGATATACTTTATAGTCATCATTAAAGCTGTAACGGGACAAGCCTTGGTCTTGTCCCTTTCGAGCCTCAAACAGATGCTAAGAAATAAATTTCCAAGCATCTGTAATTCGCATCGAATACTAGTCGCTATGATGATGACTATAGAATCCGGTAAGGATATTTTTGTACTCTTTTTTTACATAAGTAAATGTATATGGTGGCCGGGACTGCGAAGGGTGTGTGCTTTTCATGCGCAGTTTCCATTTCGATAGAATCCGTAAGTTTCTCCGTCTTTCGCTTTTTCGTCTAATAATAAGTAAGTGTAACTGGTTGGGTTTCGTGCTCACATCAGGGTATTTCGCTTTGATAGAGAGTGCTTTCTAAATTACGCTTGCTTCTGAGTCTTCACTCGCCTCCAAATGGGAAAAAGGGAACTGAGTGAGTGCTCCTCAAGAATCGTAGTGCTGCAAGGGCAAGCTCTGTATTTGGTGGGACGCACATATAAAATCCCTGTACTGTAACGGTCAAGGAGAGAGGAAGGAAAGTTGAAGGAGCGAAGATTCTTTTTGGCTTTACTCGATGTAGACTGGGAAAACTGCACTTTGTGGAATGCACATCAAAACTCCCTGCACTGTAAAGGGTGAGGAGGGAGGAAGGAAAGTTTAAGGAGTGAAGTCTCTTTAGGATTTCATCGGAATCACAGTACCGAGTAAGCAACCAATGTGAATTAGCGAGGTTTAGGAATTTATTCCTTAGCCTCGCTTTGAAGCTTGGTAACCCTGAGACGAAGACTCAGGGAGGTGCCGGATTTGTGATACCGATGAATAAATCCTAAAGAGAATCTTCACGACTGTTGGAACTTTCCTTCCCCTTGACGATTAAACGGAACTTGAATTACACTTATTAAAGTAGAAAGGATGTGATTGGATGAGTGAAGTCTTTCAAAGTGTGCAAGTCTTGCCGGGCGTTGGACCAAAACGATTAGAGCCATTAGCAGAACTTGGCATCGAGACGGTCTATGACCTATTAACGCATTTTCCGTTTCGTTATGAAGATATTCAAATTCGTGATGTGCAAACGATTATGGATCAAGAAAAAGTCACGCTTAAAGGGCTTGTGGCGACGCAACCGGTTGTGAGCTACTACGGCTTCAAGAAGAATCGATTGGCGTTTCGCATGGCGATTGAAAAGCAAGTCATCCAAGTCGCGTTCTTTAATCAGCCGTATTTAAAAGATAAAATTGTTCAAGGTGAAGAGATTGCCATCTATGGAAAATGGGATGCAAAGCGAACGACGTTGATGGGGATGAAAATCTTATCGAACCGAAATGTGGAGGATGAAGAAGGGGACCAAGTTGAGGCGGTTTATCGCACGAATAAATCGTTGAAGCAGGCGACGATTCTAAAACTCGTTCAAACGGCGATGGAGCGTTTTGAAGATAAAATTCCAGAAGTATTGCCGAAAGAGTTGACGGCGTCGCACCACTTGATGGGGCATAGAGATGCTGTACGGGCAATGCATTTTCCAAAAGATGAACTGGAAAGACAGAGTGCGCAGTATCAGCTCGTCTACCAGGAACTCTTCTTATATCAACTGCGCTTGCAATGGATGCGTCAGAAGCGCCACCAGCAAACAAAAGGGCAAGCGGTACTGTATGATAATGCCACGCTGAAGACGTTTATTCAGACATTGCCGTTTGAACTCACAGATGGGCAAAAGAAAGTCGTGAATGAGATTTGCTTTGACCTACGTGCGCCTTACGAGATGAATCGTCTCTTACAGGGGGATGTAGGGAGCGGGAAGACGATTGTAGCAACGATTGCCATGGTCGCAACGGCTCTAACAGGAAAGCAAGCAGCCCTCATGGTTCCGACAGAAATACTAGCGGAACAACATATGCTGACGATTGAAAAATTAATTCAGGGGACATCTTTGAAAGCAGTGTTGTTAACCGGAAGTATGAATCGTTCGCAGAAGAAGCGAAAAGAGTTACTCGCAACGATTGAGAGTGGGGAGGCAAACCTTGTAATCGGGACACATGCCTTGTTCCAACAAGATGTGAACTTTAAAGACTTAGCTTTTGTCGTGATCGACGAACAGCATCGCTTCGGGGTGCAGCAACGTCAGGCGCTCGCTGGAAAAGGTGCAGGCGTGAACGTGCTTCAAATGACGGCAACGCCAATTCCTAGAACACTTGCGATTACGGCCTTTGGGGAAATGGATATATCTATCCTTGGGGAGATTCCTCGTGGTCGTCAGCCAATCAAAACGACTTGGGTTCGTGAGCAAGAAATGGAACAAATTTTTGACTTCGTGGAGCGACAAATTCAAAAAGGGCGCCAAGCCTATATGATTTCACCTTTAATCGAAGAGTCGGAACATCTTGATGTGCAAAACGCCGAAGAGATTTACCGCATGATTTCAGCGCATTTCTCAGACCGCGTCAAAGTGGGACTCCTGCACGGGAAAATGCCAGCTGACGAAAAAGAAGCGGTGATGGCGGACTTCAAAGCCAATAAACTACAAGTGCTCGTCTCTACAACGGTCATCGAAGTTGGGGTGGACGTGCCAAATGCTACGGTGATGGTCATTCTGGATGCGGACCGATTTGGATTAGCGCAACTACATCAATTGCGTGGACGTGTTGGTCGTGGACAACATGCTTCAACGTGTATTCTAGTGGCAAGTCCAAAAACCGAAAATGGGAAAGAGCGCATGCGCATTATGTGCGAGTCGACAGATGGATTTTATCTCAGTCAAAAAGACTTGGAACTACGCGGTTCTGGGGATGTATTTGGCGTGAAACAGTCCGGTATTCCAGACTTTAAGATTGCCGATTTAATACGAGATTATGATATACTAGAACAAGCACGTAAAGATGCAATCCTTTATGCCTCGGAAGATCCAGCAGGAGAAAAAGCCGAGACGAAACGCATGAAGGCATTTATCGAACAAACAACGAAAGAAATCAATGGATAACTTCATGGCCACGTGGCTAGAAGAGGAGGAACAACAATGGTAAGAATTGCAGTAGACGCGATGGGTGGAGATAACGCTCCTAAAGAAATCGTCCAAGGGGTCGTCCTTGCAGCAAAGGAAATGCCAACTGTCGAGTTTCAATTATATGGAGACGAAGCAAAAGTGAATGCATGCTTGGAGGAATCCCTTCCAAATATTCGTGTGATTCACTGTTCAGAAAAAATCAACTCTGATGACGAACCGGTTAAAGCGATTCGTTCGAAGAAAGATGCTTCAATGGTCGTTGCAGCTAAAGCAGTCAAAGAAGGAGAAGCAGATGCGCTCTTCTCTTGCGGAAATACAGGGGCTCTTCTAACGGCTGGTTTATTAGTGGTTGGCCGTATTAAAGGAATCGACCGTCCAGGACTGATGCCAGTGTTGCCTGTTCTTGGAAAAGACAACCGTCAATTTATTATGATGGACGTAGGTGCGAACGCGGAATGTAAACCGAAAAATGTTCACCAATTCGGTATTCTAGGAAGCTATTATTCAAAATACGTTCTTGGTTACGAAAACCCAACAGTCGGCTTATTAAATAATGGAGCTGAAGAAGGAAAAGGGAACGAACTCGCAAAAGAAGTTTACGGACTCTTGAAAGAAGATGATAGCTTAAACTTCGTTGGGAACGTGGAAGCTCGTGACATCTTAACAGGTGCTGCGGATGTCGTGGTGACAGACGGATTTACTGGAAACGCCGTATTGAAAACAATCGAAGGAACAGCGCTTGCGATGATGGGTCTTCTAAAAGAAGGAATCAAGGGGCAAGGAATCCAAGGAAAACTTGGAGCGCTCTTACTCAAGAATACCTTCTACGGATTAAAGAATACATTGGACTACTCACAATTTGGGGGTGCGGTGCTCTTTGGTCTTAAAGGAGCAGTTGTGAAATCACACGGTTCTTCAAAATCAGACAGCGTGTACCATGCCATGAAACAAATCGACACAATCGTATCCAGTGGAGTTATCAACGACTTAGTAGCTCACTTTGAACAAACAGCGGAATAAAGAATGAAGCTCTCTTTCAGATTGGAAGAGAGCTTTTTTATAGAAAATTATAAATTTCATAAAACTGCAATAAATTCTTAGGAATTCTCACAAAAAAAGGGTACAATGGGAAAGTACAAAATGTTGCAAGTGCAACTAAAGGAGGAAAGTCTATGTTCAAAGAAGTGAACGAGCAAATTTTAAAATTAATTGAGAAAAATAGTCGTTTAACTCCAGAAGAAATTGCCTCTCTATTAGAAATGGATGTGGAAGAAGTCACACGCCGTATTAAAGAGATGGAAGAAGCTAAAATTATTTGTGGCTACCATACATTAATCAACTGGGAAAAAACTGATAACGTCAATGTTTCAGCGATTATCGAATTAAAAGTAAATCCTCAAAAAGGGAAAGGATTCGACCGTATTGCAGAAAAAATCTATCATTTCCCAGAAGTAGAAGCAGTGTACTTGATGTCTGGTGGATACGATTTTATGGTGCAATTAAAGAAAGCACCAATGCGTGAAATCGCAAACTTCGTATCTTCACGTCTTTCAGTGATTGAAGAAGTACAATCTACAAAAACACATGTTGTATTAAAACAATACAAAGATCACGGCACTATGTTTGTCGGTAAAGCAGATGATAAACGTCAGGTGGTTACTCCATGAATTTAGAAAATATGTTAAATAATAAAATTAAGGACTTGAAACCTTCAGGGATTCGTCGTTTCTTTGATATGGCGAGTGAATACAAGGATATTGTTTCACTAGGGGTTGGAGAGCCTGATTTTGATACGCCTTGGCATATTCGTCAAGAAGCGATTAAAGCGTTGCAAGAAGGCCGTACATTCTATACAGCCAATGCAGGGTTAAAAGAGCTTCGTGAAGAAGTATGTATCTTTACAGAAGGTCGTCATGGGGTAAAATACGATCCAATGCATGAATGTGTCATCACTGTTGGTGGAAGTGAAGCCGTTGATATTTCAATGCGTGTGCTTTTAAACCCAGGGGATGAAGTGATTATTTGTGACCCAGGGTATGTTTCTTATGTCCCAGCGGTTACAATGGCCGATGGAACTCCAGTGATTCTTCCGTTAAAAGAGGAAAATCAATTCCGTTTAACACCTGAAGATTTAGAAGCAGTGATTACACCGAAGACAAAAGCGATTCTAATGAACTTCCCGAATAACCCAACTGGGGCAATTATGGAACGTGAAGATTTAGAAGCGGTTTGTGATGTATTAAAACGTCATGATATTATCGTTGTTTCAGACGAATTATATGGAGAATTAACTTACACTGGAAAACCTCACGTATCCGTTGTGGAAATTGAGGGTATGCGCGATCGTACAATTTTAATCGGAGGATTCTCAAAAGCATTTGCGATGACGGGATGGAGACTGGGGTATGCTTTAGCTCCAGAGCCAATTATGGAACAAATGTATAAAATTCACCAATTTGCGATTATGTCAGCTCCAACTCTTAGCCAATATGCGGGTGTGGATGCCCTTCGTAATTCTGAAGAAGACATTGTTGAGATGCGCGAAAGCTACAACCAACGTCGCCGTTACTTGGTGAAACGTTTCAAAGACTTAGGGATTCCTTGCTTTGAGCCATTTGGAGCTTTCTACATCTTCCCAAACATTTCTCAATTCGGATTAAGTTCAGAAGAATTTGCTATGCGCTTGGTAGAAGAAGAACGTTTAGCCGTTGTTCCAGGAACCGCTTTTGGGGAATCTGGTGAAGGCTTTCTACGTATTTCTTATGCATATTCGATTGAAGATTTGAAGACAGCGTTAGATCGCATCGAGCACTTCATTACGAAATTAAGAAATGAAAAATAGAGATTAAAATGAGGTACAACTACACCACTTTTGGAGTCGTTTAAATCGATTCCCAAAGAGGCGTAGTTGTATTTTTAATTTTGATTAAAATATGATTAAAATTTAATTGATAAAAGAATGATCCTATGCTACACTATGCTTACTTAAGAGGAAAGGAGACCATGCTTGAAAGAACGTTTTACAAAGTTTATTGATACCATAATTGCTCTCGATAAAGGCGATCATACATTAACGGACAAACAATGGATGAAAAAGCAAAAATGGATGTTCGTCTTGAAGTTGTTTTGGGTGATTGTGCTAGTAGCGACCTTTCTTCTAGCCGTTAATGTCTCCGTGAGTTACTTTGTTTATTTCTTCTATTTTGCTGGAGTTCTCTATGTACTCACTAAAGTACTCGAGTTTTGTATCCAACGAAGAATGACACAATTAGCTAAGGAGGAATAGAACAATCCAATGAGAATTATTTATTTTGTGATAGCTTGGGTTTCATTAGCAATAGGGTTATTAGGAATTGTCCTTCCGGTACTTCCAACAACTCCCTTTCTTTTGTTAACCGTATTTTGTTTCTCAAAGAGTTCAAGGCGCTTTGAAGAATGGTTTCAAAAAACTAAGTTATACCAGCTTTATGTCGCAGATTACCGCGAAACGAAGTCAATTGCGCGTAGTCGTAAAAAGAAAATTATTGTTTATATCTATATTTTAATGGCCATTTCTATTTACTTCGCTCCAATTATTTGGGTGAAAATTGGACTTGGCGCGTTGACAGTGTTTATTACTTACTATCTATTTTGGGTGATTCCGGATAAAAAGTAGGAGGGATTCAGATGGTTGAGAAGTTTAAAGCGTTAATAGAAGATTATAAAGTGACAAGAAATGAAAACGAAGATTTTGTCTGGTGGTACGTCCAACGAGTAGCGCCCTTTAATTTACGCTACGTAATTGCAGCGGTGTTAGTGCTATGTATAGCGGCTATTTATTTGAATATTAAATACGTGCTCACAACGGTGCTCGTCTTATGGGTGATTGCCGCGACGATTACCATCGCAGAATGGGTTTATCGAAAACGAAAACAAAAATAGAAGATACAAAAGAATCTAGTTTACGCTAGGTTCTTTTTTTACCTATCATTAGGAAGAAAATAAGGATAAATAATAGAGAGGAGCCCTTTGAGAAAAAGTGCGAATAGGGCTATAATTTAAGTGTAGAAATAAAGTAAATGGAGGTAATTGTTATGAGATTTGACCAAGAACATGATTCATGTACAACCATTCTTGTTGGCAAGAAAGCTAGCTATGACGGTTCCACGCTTGTAGCCCGTACGGAAGATTCATGTAATGGAGAGTTTACTCCAAAGAAATTCATTGTCGTACGTCCCCAAGACCAACCACGTCACTATAAATCCGTGATTTCAGGATTTGAAACAGACTTACCGGATAACCCAGTTCGCTATACAGCCATGCCAAACGCCATCAATAATGAAGGGATTTGGGGAGCTGCTGGGATTAACGCCTATAATGTTGCTGTCAGTGCCACCGAAACGATTTCGACCAATCCACGTGTATTAGGAGCCGACCCACTTGTGGAAACAGGAATTGGGGAAGAAGACATCTTCACGCTCGTATTACCTTATATTATAACGGCGCGCGAAGGTGTCGAACGCCTAGGACATTTCCTGGAAACGGCAGGAACATACGAGTCAAATGGGATTGCGATTTCTGATGTGAATGAAATTTGGTGGTTAGAATCTATCGGGGGACATCACTGGATGGCACGCCGCGTACCCGATGATGCGTATGTCGTAAATCCAAACCAACTCGGCAGCGATTTCTTTGATTTTGAAGATAAAGAAAACTTCATGTGTGACCCTGATTTGAAAGACTTTATGATTCGTCACCACTTGAACTTGAACTTTGACGGAGAATCATTCAATCCACGTTACGCATTCGGTTCACAACGAGATAAAGACCGCTTGTATAATACGCCTCGTGCTTGGGATATTCAACGCATGTTTAACCCTGAAGTGGAACAATCTCCAACAAGCTTTGAAATCCCTTGGGCACGTGTTCCTTATCGCAAAATTACGGTCGAAGATGTGAAAGAATCGATGAGTACGCATTACCAATTTACACCATATGATCCTTATGGGAACTTAGGCGATGGAAAGAGCAATCGTCGTTTCCGTACGGTAGGAATTAATCGTACGAGTCAAACGGCGATTCTACAAATTCGTCCAAATCGTCCGCATGATACAACAGGAATTCAATGGGTCTCTTATGGGTCAATGCCTTTTACGACGGCCGTTCCTTTCTTTACGCAAGTGGAAACAACTCCAGCGTACTTTGCCAACACTACCGCGAAGGTTTCAACGGATTCCTTCTACTGGTCAAGCCGATTAATTGCAGGACTTGCGGATGCGCATTACTTGGAACATCAAGCGGATATTGAAAGTTATCAAAAACATACATTGTCTCGTGGAGAAGCCATGATTGCCCAAGTAGATGCTCGTCTTGAAAAAGGAGAAGTAGTCGACTTCGAAGCGGAAAATCAACAAATGAGTGATTATATCGAAGAGAAGACAGCTGCATTACTCGATAAAGTATTGCTTCGTGCAAGTAATTTAATGGTCAACCACTATTCAGTGAGTGATTAATGGCAGGTTGGGTTTAGGAGGTTAGAACATGGAAGAAAAAAATGAAAAACAACTGAGTTGGCTGATGATAGCTCTCATTGCATTTAATTTTGTATGGGGGCTCGGGAACGTTGTCAATAACTTCGCCCAACAAGGGATTGTAGTCATTACATCGTGGTTGATTATTTTAGTGATTTACTTTATTCCGTATTCATTGATGGTTGGACAACTTGGTTCAACTTTCCAAGATAGTGAAGGGGGCGTCAGTGACTGGATTAAACATACGTCCACAAAGAAACTGGCTTATTTTGCCGCATGGACATTTTGGGTGGTTCAGATTCCTTATTTAGCGCAAAAACCACAGACGATTTTGATTGCGCTTGGTTGGGTATTCCAAGGACACTCAGGAATTGTGGATGAACTTCCGATTCCGCTACTCGTTACGGTCTGCCTAGCATTCTTTCTTTTCATCCTTTATGTTTCAACGAAAGGAATTCGGGTATTGAAATTCTTAGGAACAGTTGCGGGGAGTGCGATGTTTGTCATGTCTATTTTGTTCATCCTATTAGCCGTGGGTGTTCCACTCATTAAACCGGATTTACAACTAGCGACTGCGAATATGGATAAGCTTGAAACGTATATTCCAAAATTTGATTTCTCCTATTTTACAACGATTGCGCTTCTTGTTTTCTCAGTCGGTGGAGCGGAGTCTATGTCTCCTTATGTTCGTAAGGTAAAAAATCCAACGAAGGAATTTCCAAAAGGAATGATTGCAATGGCTGTCATGGTGGGGATTTGTGCGGTCTTTGGATCCTTTGCGATGGGAATGATTTTTGATAGCAACAATATTCCTCAGGACTTGATGAGAAATGGGGCCTACCAAGCGTTTGCGGTACTTGGAAAGCATTGGAATATTGGGAATGTTCTTGTCACGATTTACGCATTGACGCAATTTATCGGACAAACAGCGACATTGGCACTCTCTATTGATGCGCCACTTCAAATCTTCCTTGGTAGTGCTGACAAAGAATATGTTCCTCGCTGGCTTCGTACACGCACAAAGAACGGAACATTAAAGAATGGATACTTACTTACAGGAATTTTAACAGGTGCACTCATTATCATGCCAGCACTAGGGCTTAAGGAAATTGATACAGTGGTAGTATGGATGACAAACTTGAACGCCATCGTATCCCCAATGTGCTTCTTGTGGGTATTTGTCGCCTTTATGTTCTTGTATCGTCATTGGGACAGATATAAAAATGCCGAATATAAATACATTAGCAATAAGACACTCGGATTCTTAATGGGCCTCTGGGGCTTTGCTTTCACCGCATTTGCATGTATTCTCGGAATGGTACCACAAGTAGATTATGCGCAAAATCCATCTGAATGGTGGTTTGTCTTAATTTCAAATATCATTATGCCATTTGCGCTTCTTGGACTCGGACTCATTCTTCCATGGATTGCACGAAGAGAACAAAAACAACATGCATAAAAATGAGTCTTAAAAAGTCCTCCTTCTACAAAAGGAGGGCTTTATTTTTTTAAATGTAATAGGGTGTCTAACTGACAATTTTACCGAAAAATGGTATAGTAATGAAGATAAATTTACTTGAAACGAGAGGTGCACCCCATGAAATTATTAACCGTTGCAGTCCCTTGCTACAACTCTCAAGAATATATGCATTATTGTATCCAAACACTCCTTTCTGGTGGGGAAGAAGTCGAAATTTTAATCATTAACGATGGTTCTAAAGACGATACTGCTCGCATCGCTGACCAATATGCAGCTGCTTATCCAACGATTATCCGAGCGATCCATCAAGAAAATAAAGGACATGGTGGAGCTGTGAATACAGGGATGGCGAATGCAACAGGGAAGTACTTCAAAGTGGTCGATAGTGACGACTGGGTAGATGTGCGTGCTTATTTAAAAATCATAGAACAATTACAACGCTTCGAAGAAACTGGAGAAGAAGTAGATGTGTTCATTACGAACTTCGTCTATGAAAAAGAAGGCGCGAAAACGAAGAAAATCATGCGTTACACTTCCGCATTCCCTGAAAATCAAGTGTTTACTTGGGATGATGCTAAGTCATTAAAACGCGGGAAATACATGATGATGCATTCGCTCATTTACAATATGAAGTTGCTTCGTAAATCAGGCTTACAACTGCCAGAGCATACGTTCTACGTGGATAATTTATTTGTCTTCGTACCGCTTCAATATAGCAAGACCTTATTCTATATGAACGTGGACTTCTACCGCTACTTTATCGGACGTGAAGATCAATCCGTGAACGAAAAAGTGATGATTAGCCGTATCGACCAACAAATCCGCGTGAATGAACTATTGATGGCGAATTACCATAGCGATAGGCAATTTCCAACCGTCTTGAAGAACTACTTAATAAACCACTTAGAGATTACAACGGTGATTTCTTGTGCGTTACTCAATAAGGGTGGCCAAGTAGAGCATCAAGAGAAGAAGGAAGCCTTACTTGCTGATTTAAAAGAAGCGAATCCAGAAGTTTTCCAACTCATTAGCAAAAATGTGGTCAGTAAAATTGCGATGTCCAAAAATAAACCGGGACAAGTTCTGTCAAACGGAATTTACACCGTCACACAACGATTCTTTGGATTTAACTAAATAGAGTTTCGAACTACCAGGCATGAAGTGCACCCTAAAAGTTAGATTTTCTGTCTACCTTACATAAGCCGGTGGATATTTATTGCAAATCAGACTGAAAGTTCCAAATTCTCTATTTATTTTATTGATATTTCTTATCAGAAGATGTATGATATTTTATATATTTAAACTATACTATATCGGAGGTATTGGTATGAAATTTTCTAATCGTTTATTGTTGTTCCTTACAGGAGTTGTTTTTGTCTTTTTAGGACTTTTGCTATTTACAAACCCAGTAGCTAATCTTGTTGCTTACAGCTGGTGGATTGCATTTGGTTTACTGGTTTCTTCTATAGCAGCTATTTTAGGCTATTTCTCTGCACCAAAAGAGCTTCGCTCACCTGTTTATCTTTTCCAAGGGATTGTTAATCTTCTCTTAGCTCTTTACCTCGTGGCTTATGGCTTTGTGACCCTGCCGGTCGTCATTCCGACCATTGTAGGAATTTGGTTAATTGTAGAAGCCATTATTGCTTTCTTTAAAGGCAATCGTCTAGGATTGATTTTCCCTATTATTGGTAGCAATATCACGTGGGTAGCCTTGCTTGCATTTTTACTAGGTCTAGTGATTCTGTTCAATCCAGTGGCTACAGGTGTCTTTGTCGTTTATGTCATTGCCTTTTCATTTTTAGTTACTGGCTTCACCTACATTATTGAGGCCTTTCGTAAATAGTCTAGTTGCTATTTCTATCGCATTCAAAAAAGCTGGGAAATCATATTCTCAGCTTTTTCGTCTCTTTAATTATCACTTTTTCGCATTCCATTCTGCGTAGAATTGCTCCAAGTATTCTTCCAAAAAGTGATGGCATAGTGCTCTAGCATTCGATAAGTTGCAATAATAACCGGTCGAGAACGGGGCATCGACTCAATCATACCGAAAATAAAAGAGCGAATGTTATCTGCAAAAAGAAAGCTTAGATTCTTTGCGATTTCAACAAAAAAAGCACTGTTTGTTCTGACCACAAAAGTTAAACAAATAATTTAAGTGAAGGATTTAGTTCTGTATTGCACAGGACTAAGTCCTTTTAGTTTTACCTTAATTCGTTTGTTGTTGTAGTAATCAATGTAGTCAACAATAGCTTGTTCCAATTGGTTAAGTGCCTTAAATGTTTTCTCATCTATGTCAGTCATCATGATGACCAAATTCACGCGCGCTATCCTTTCTTGCTCTACATCATTGCTCTTGCGACATTCATCAATATCATTACAGCGATATCTAATATCATTCGTATCCGGAAATTTCATTCTCCAGAGCTCAAATCTAGTAAAAATATCAGTTTTGCTTCCTCTCTCTTTTCTATCTTTTTCTTGCAAACCATGATGATGAAAGAGCATGGAAGTGCCGATATTCCTCAAAAAATTGCTTTTATGAATATCACTTTGGGAAGTGTCGTTTTCTGCGTACTCGTCATTATTGGCGCCTATATGATTGTAAAATCAAGAAAAGCAAAGCGAAATTTATAAAGTGTGAAAAGGAGTGAAAACTTTCTTTTTTCTAATTAAAATAGCGGAACAATTAGAATTGGAAGATCCGTTTACAGGAAAATATAAATAGGTGCTCGTCGCAGGCCACACGAGCGCCTTGAGGCGTCGCTCTGAGATCAGAGCTATGCCCGAAATTGAAAAGCCACCCGCTAAGCCACTGGATATTTATTATGGGAGAAATTATCATATATGATAATTTCGCAAAGTGTGCTTCATCGATTTGGTTCGCCTTGAGGGTCCATGATATAATAAACAAGATAATACAAGAAATGGAGAAACGACATGAAACCATTTGATTACATCGTTGTGGGTGCTGGATTATTCGGTGCGACCTTTGCGCATGAAGCAGCGACACGCGGTTATAAAGTAAAAGTGATTGAGAAGAGAAATCATATTGCGGGGAATATTTATACAAAAGAAGTGGAAGGCATTCAAGTGCACGAATACGGTGCGCATATTTTCCACACGAGCGACAAGAAGATTTGGGATTACGTGCATCAGTTTGCGACATTTAATCGCTATACCAATACTCCAGTTGCCAACTTCAACGGAGAAATCTACAACTTGCCCTTTAACATGAATACTTTCAATAAATTATGGGGTGTGGTGACGCCACAAGAAGCCGAAGCGAAAATTGCTGAACAGCGTGCGGTACTCGGGGACAAAGAGCCTGAAAACTTAGAAGAGCAGGCGATTTCTCTTGTTGGGGAAGATATTTACTACAAGCTCATCAAGGGCTATACGGAGAAACAATGGGGACGTTCGGCTACAGAATTACCAGCATTTATCATTCGCCGCTTGCCGGTTCGTTACACTTACGATAACAACTATTTTAACGATACGTACCAAGGGATTCCGATTGGTGGCTATACGAAGATGATTGAAGCCATGCTGGACCATGAGAATATCGAAGTCGAGTTGAATGTTGATTTCTTTGCGAAAAAAGATGAGTACTTGAATAGTGGTGCCAAAATCGTCTTCACGGGAATGATTGATGAGTTCTTCGATTATGAACTAGGCACATTAGAATACCGTTCGCTCCGTTTTGAAACAGAAGTCGTGGGCGTGGAGAACTATCAAGGAAATGCGGTAGTAAACTATACAGACCGCGAAACGCCATACACTCGTATCATCGAGCATAAGCATTTCGAGTTTGGCACGCAGCCCAAAACGGTGATTACGCGTGAGTATCCTGCCGATTGGAAGGTGGGCGACGAGCCTTATTACCCAGTGAATAATCAAGTTAACAACGACTTATATGCGCAGTATAAGAAATTAGCACAGACGGTTCCGCAAGTCATCTTCGGTGGACGACTTGGACAGTATCGTTATTACGATATGCATCAAGTCATCGCCGCTGCACTAGAAACCGTTAAACATGAATTTGAGTAAATGAAGAAACACCCTATATGAAATATAGGGTGTTTTTGTGTTGTGATGGTTATTTGATTCCTTCGAATCCTAGCGGATTTTATCATAACTACAATAATGGGGTACCGGTTCGAGCCTGTAGTCTCTCACCTTTAAAGCTTCAAAAAGGGCGTAAGGAATAAATCCCTACGCCCTCTAATGAATCTTTAATACGATTTCCCATTATTGTGGCTATGAAATCCGCAAGATTCTTTGGAATCCATACACAATCAATCAAACCAAAAATGTTTTAGATTGTTCATCAAATTAAGCATTTACTGTATCTAGTTCTTCGCCAATGGCTTGAAGACGAGAGACAACTTCTTCTAGTGATAGATTGTGCTCTTGTACGTAGCGGTTGCGTGGGTGAACACGGCATTCATGGCAGCAACCACGTAAGTATTTGTCTTCGTTTTCTTCAGAAGCTAAGATACGACGGTTACATTCTGGGTTACCACAGTTTACGTAACGTTCGCAAGGTGTACCATCGAACCAGTCTTTCCCGATAACCACTGGGTCTACGTGGTTGATGTCAACAGCGATACGCTCATCGAATACGTACATTTTTCCATCCCATAATTCGCCTTGAACTTCTGGGTCTTTTCCGTAAGTTGCGATACCACCGTGTAATTGACCAACATCTTTGTAGCCTTCACGAACCATCCAGCCAGAGAATTTCTCACAGCGAACGCCACCTGTACAGTAAACAACGACACGTTTGTCCATGAATTTCTCTTTGTTATCGCGAACCCATTGTGGTAATTCACGGAAGTTGCGAATGTCAGGACGGATTGCACCGCGGAAGTGACCTAGGTCGTATTCGTAGTCGTTACGAGTGTCTAGTACAACAGTGTTTTCGTCTAAAAGAGCTTCCTTGAATTCTTTTGGAGAAAGGTAAGCACCTGTTGTTTCTAATGGGTTAATATCGTTATCGAAGTCGTTGTCCTCTAAACCAAGGTGTACGATTTCTTTTTTGTAACGAACGAACATCTTCTTGAAGGCTTGCTCGTTTTCTTCGTCGATTTTAAACCATAAGTCTTCCATGCCAGGAAGAGAGTGTACATAGTCCATATATTTTTGAGTGGTTTCATAATCACCAGATACAGTTCCGTTGATTCCTTCGTCAGCGACAAGGATACGTCCTTTTAATCCGATTGATTTGCAGAATGCTAAATGATCTGCAGCGAATTGTTCCGCATTCTCGATTGGAACGTATTTATAATAAAGTAAAACACGAATATCTTTTGCCATATTGTAGTTCTTTCATCCTTTTCTAGTTTGTAATGGTTCTATTGTAACCGTATTGAGAACCATTATCAATGAATTCGATTGTGAAAATCTTCGAAAGGTATTGACATGACAGCGATTTAAGGTATAATTTCAGATGTAACATAAAATTTTGAGAGATTGGAGGAGAAATCAATGAACAACTTAGTAGTAAAACGAGTGAATAGAATGATGAACCTTCCAATTCAAGTGATTCAGTTATAGCGCATTTTTTAGAAATGATTAGGAATGAAGCTGTTACTTTTTCCATGCATGGGGAAGGTAACGGCTTTTTTTGATGGAGGAAAACGATGAACACTTTTTTTAAGAGAATATTTAATTTTATTAAACAACATCCGGTGCGCTATATAGGAAGCCTTATCTTAATGATGGTGAGTAGCGTTGCGGTCATATACCCAGCTCGCATCATTGGACAAGTGGTGGACCAAATCGTAAAAGGGACACTGACAGCAGAATGGCTTATAGCGCAGCTCGTAGTTCTAGTTGGGGTAATTGCTGTGGCTTATGCAGCGGAGAGCGCTTGGACGTACATGATTTTTATTGGGTACTACGAGATTCAGCAGGACTTGCGTGTAAAATTGCTACGAAATAATTTGCGAAAAAAAATTCCTTTTTATGCGCATTTTCGAACTGGTGACATTATCACTCGAAGTAGCGAGGATGTGTCGACTATGGGAGAGGTTATGGGATTTGGTACATATGCGACGCTGAACTCCTCCTTTATGCTGATTGTAACGCTTTCGATGATGATTACGACAGTTTCATTACCGTTAACAATTGCGGCTCTCATACCAATGCCGATTTTGTCGTATTTTGTCTATAAATGGGGCTATGAAGTTGAAGGAGAATATAGTAATGCGCAAGCCGCGGTCTCTGAATTAAATAATGAAGTACTTGAAATGATTGACGGAAACTATGTGGTGCGTGCTTATGGTCAAGAAGAGGCGATGATTGGTGCCTTTCGCGAAAAGACAGAAGTCGCTATGAAGAAAAATATCCGTGTTGGAGAACTGGATTCCCGCTTTATGCCGCTTGCAGAATTTATCGCGATGTTGAGCTTTATTATTGGAATCTCATATGGTGGTTATCTCGTTTCCCATGGAGCAATTCAAGTAGGGGATGTCATTGCTTTTCAAGTATATATGAGTTCGATTATGTGGCCGATTTTTCTACTTGGCGATATTTTGTCGACTTATAAACGTGGAAAAGTTGCCTCCTCACGGATTCAAGAATTAGAAGTTTATGACGATGGATTAGAACGTGGAGGCCAGCGCACTCTTAGACGAATAGAGTCAATCGAATTCCAGCAGTTTTCGTTCACTTATCCAGGGGAAGAACAACCAATGCTGAAGGAGATTGATGTGAAGATCGGCGAAGGTGAAACACTCGGTATTGTTGGGAAAACAGGTTCTGGAAAGACTACTTTATTAACGCAACTTTTACATCAGTTTCCATATAACGGACAGCATATTTCGATAAATGATGTACCTTTTGTAGAGTATCGAGAAAATGATGTTGCACATCAGATTGCTTATGTACCGCAAGAACATATCCTTTTCTCGCGTTCAATTCGGGAGAATATGTATTTTGGAAAAGCAAATGTAACAGATGATGAAATCTGGGTTGCGTTAAAGCTTGCAGCTTTTGACAAGGATGTGAGACGCATGCCAGAAGGTCTTGATACAATTGTTGGCGAAAAAGGAGTCTCGCTCAGTGGAGGACAAAAGCAACGTCTATCAATTGCGAGGGCACTACTTCGAAATAGGGAATGTTTGATTTTAGATGATGCGCTCTCAGCCGTTGACGCAAAGACGGAACGTGAGATAATTGAGCACCTTCAAGCTGAACGAAAAGAGGGGATCAATTTAATTGCGTCACACCGACTTTCCGCAATTCGTCATGCCAATGAAATTATTGTATTGAGTGAAGGACGTATTATCGAACGTGGAACACATGAAGAGTTGCTTGACCAAAAAGGATGGTATTACGAGCAATATAATATTCAAGAACTAGAGGAGGAATTCGAATGAAGACGTTTAGACGCTTACTTAGTTATTTGAAATATGAAATACGCCCATTCGTACTCGGATTGTTTCTTCTATTAGTATCCACGATTGCGACGCTAACGGGGCCAATCATCGCTAAATATCTCATTGACCAGGTGATTACACCGATGGAACAAACGCGTGTATTCGAGTGGGAAACTTTGCTACAAGGGATAGGACTTTACTTTGTCGTGACAGGTATTGGCTATCTTTGCGTTTACTTGAACCGGGTTGTCATGAAAAACCTTTCGAATCGAATCGCAAAACGTCTGCGGGACGAAGTTTTTGAGCATGTCCAAACATTACCAATTTCGTATTTTGATCACTTGCCTGCCGGGAAAGTCGTATCTCGTATTACGAGTGATACGGAATCCGTCCGTGCGAATTTTTATGTGACGGGTATTTCGACATTACTGAGTACGATTGTGACACTTATTGGGGTATATATTGCTATTTTTATGCTACATGCAGGACTAGCAGCAGCTCTTCTAGTGCTTATTCCGTTGATGCTTCTATGGCAAAAGACAATCGCTCAACTACAGCGCAAACTATTTTCGCAAAATCGAGAATTATATAGTCAGCTCAGTGGTCAATTGAATGAATCCCTTCAAGGAGCGGTGATTGTCCAGGCGTTTCAACAAGAAGAGACGATTATCAACGAGTATGAAGAAAAGAACAAAGAATGGGCTCGTGTAGGGCATAGCGAGTTGAGGTTAGATGCGTTTTTCTCGTGGAGTCTTGTCGCTCTTTTGAAAAATATAACACTGTTTTGTATCGTATATTTCTTTAGCATGCAATTTATCGGAGGAACACTTGGAATTTCAGCGGGGCTCCTCTATGCCTTTATCGATTATGTCAATCGAATATACGAACCGATTCAGACGTTCATGAATATCGTCTCCGGGTTGCAGCAATCAATGGCTGCTGGTGACCGTGTGTTTGAACTAATGGATACACCGAGCGAGGAATCGGGAGAAGAGCTCTTCACGTTTGATGAAGGATGTATCGAATTTAAAGATGTGAGTTTTGAGTACACAGCGGGAGTTCCTGTGTTGAAACACTTGAATTTCACGGTAGAACCAGGGCAGACGGTTGCTTTTGTCGGACATACTGGTTCAGGGAAATCATCCATTATGAACTTACTGTTTCGCTTCTACGACCCAACGAGTGGTGCTATCTTCATCGATGGCAAAAACACGCGTGACTTTAACAGACGTAGTGTTCGAAGCGAGATGGGAATCGTTCTTCAAGATCCGTACCTCTTTACAGGAACGATTGCTTCAAATGTAGGGCTCAACAATGAATCGATTGAGCCTGAGACGATAAAAGAGGCGATTATTAAAGTGGGTGGAGGTCATCTACTTACGAAGAGTGACAAGGGCTTGGACTACGAGGTGAAAGAAAAAGGAATGGATTTCTCTTCAGGAGAACGCCAACTGATTTCGTTTGCTCGTGCGATCGTCTTTGACCCGAAAATCTTAATTTTAGACGAGGCAACTTCGCATATCGATACCGAGACAGAAGAGATTATTCAGAATGCAATTAATGTCGTCAAAGAAGGGCGTACAACGTTTATGATTGCTCACCGACTTTCTACGATTGCTCATGCTGACCAAATTTTTGTGTTAGATAAGGGAGAAATTGTGGAACGTGGAACGCATGATGAATTACTTCAACTGCAAGGTCAATATGCCGAAATGGTCGCACTTCAAAAAGGTTAATGTATAAAAAATACAAGACGCTGTTTCCTTTGAAACAGTGTCTTTTCTTTCGTAGCGGTCAACTTTATTTTTTTAGTGTTTTTTCAAGGGAATTCATGGTGCATTACGCCTCTTAGTTTGTTACAATGTGTAGGAAACTGATTGAGGAGAGAACGTATGATTACGAAAGAAGTTATTGAACGTGCAACAACGCACCGCCGCCATTTACATATGTATCCAGAAGTATCCGGAACGGAAGTCGAAACGACTCGCTATATCCGCGAAGCCCTAGAAGCAATGGGACTTACATGCTGGGATTTAAAGTCTAAAACAGGAGTGGTTGCAGAACTCGGAAACGGTGAGGGACCAACATTAGCCTTACGTGCCGACATCGACGCTTTACCGATTGTAGAACAAACAGGATTAGACTATGCTTCGAAAAATGAAGGAGCGATGCATGCGTGTGGACATGATTTCCATACCGCAAGCTTGCTGGGAGCCGTTCAAGTATTGAAAGAGCAAGAAGCGAGCTTAAAAGGAAAAGTTCGTTTTATTTTCCAACCGGCAGAAGAGAGTAACCGTGGAGCACGCGCATTGATTTCTGAAGGTGTGCTCGATGGAGTGGACGCGATTATTGGATTCCATAACAAACCAGAACTTCCAGTTGGAACGATTGGTGTGAAGGAAGGTCCACTCATGGCTGCAGTTGGTCAATTCAAAGCCGAAATTACAGGGGTAGGGACGCACGCCGCAGCACCGCATAACGGGAACGACCCTATCGTTACGGCCTGCCAAGTAATTGCTAACGCCCAAGCGATTGTCGCTCGTCATACTTCTCCACTTGAACCAGTGGTACTAAGCGTATCGCATATCGAAGCGGGGAATACTTGGAATGTGATTCCGGAGAAAGTATTTTTTGAAGGAACGATTCGCACCTTTAATAAAGAAGTTGAGCGACAAATGACGGAGCAATTCGAGAAGATGATTGTTCAAACAGCGGATGTATATGGACAAAAAGGAAGTATTGAATGGATTTTAACGCCGCCAGTCGTGCATAATGACGTAGAAATTACAAAAGTAGTGAGACGTACAACTGAGAAATTTGCAACAGTGGTAACCCCACAAGTAACTTTAGGAGCAGAAGATTTTGCCAATTATATGGAACATGTTCCAGGATGTTTTGTCTTTATTGGAACAGGTTGCCCTCGCGAATGGCATCACCCAGCGTTCTTGGTGGATGATGCAGCATTACCGTTTGCGATTCAATATTTTGTGGACAATACGAATGCACTTTTAGAAGTTCTTTCACAGAAAGGAAACGCGTAATATGAAAACAATGGTGGTCATTAGCCATCCAACGATTCAAACCTCATCGAGCCAACAATTTTTCCTAGCAACGTTAAAAGGCGAAGAAGCTGTAACGATTCGCTACATGGATGAAGTATGGAGTGAGAGAAAACCTCATTTTACAAGAGCGACTGAAGAAAAAGCACTGTTAGAAAGTGGAGCCAAAAGACTCATTCTTCAATTCCCGATGTATTGGTACCAAGCACCTGCTGTCATGAAGGAATGGATCGATACGGTGATGAGTAAGAGTGCGCCTTTTGCTAAGCAAATTAAAGAACTCGGAATCGTTGTAACACTTGGGGTGAAAGAAGAAGCCTTCCGTGCAGGAGGGAAAGAGCAATTTACGATTTCGGAACTTATGCGTCCATTCCAAGCGTTAGCAAATGCAATGGGTTGGAAGTATTTACCGATTTTTGAAGTCCATCAATTTGATTATAAGACTGAAGTTGCTAAACAAACGTTACTCGTGGAATATTTACAATATGTGACGAAAGAACATCACGGAACATTAAAAAATATAGAAGATTGGTTTATCGAACGCGCACAATCAATGAAAGGTGCCGAGTGGGAACAAATCGCAGAGTGGATCAAAGAGAATCAGGATGAAAGACTGGAACTCGAAATGCATCTGAGTGATTGGGAGGAGAGCCAATATGGAGATTATTGAGAAGATTGGGTTACTTGATGCATGGATTGCGGAAGAAAAAGAGTATAAAGAACGCGCTTTGCTTGTGGCTGCAAAAACTCTTCTTTTAGAACAAGCAAAACGAATTGAACAAGCACATGGAGAGTTAGACGGGCGGATGTGGAGTCCAGAAAACTGGTCCAAATAAGGAGAATGAGATTGAAAATAGATAAATTAGGACTACGATTAGTTTTATTAGTCATTTCCTGTTTTTTAATCGGGCTAGGTGCAAAGATGGCTGGTTCGAGTACATTAGGAGCTGACGTTGTCGTTCTTGTGTGGGAAGGATTAAATCGCACCTTTGGGGTTAGTATGGCAATGAGTAACATCATTGTTTCTCTGGTATTCCTGGCGATTACGCTCAGTATTAACTGGAGATATATTGGATTTGGTACGGTGGTAGGGATGTTCTTGCAAAGTTTCTTTATTGACCTGTTCGATTTTAGAGCACTTGCCGAAATGGATATCACCATAAAAATAATTGCGATGGTTGTAGGGATTGCGTTAATTGCCATAGGATGTGCCGTCTATGCCTTAGCAGAACTTGGGGTTGGACCTTATATCGCTGCAACCCTTGCCTTACACGAAAAATTCAAAACGTCTATACCGCGAAACAAATTCTTAATTGATGCTAGTTGTGTGATTATCGCAGCTATTATGGGACAATGGCCAACGATTGGACCAGTTGTTTCACTAGTAATTAGTGGAGTGATTATGGACCAGACAATGGTGATTTTGAAAAAATTGCTTCCCATTAAATAAGAAAGCATATCCTATTTGCAGGAGGAGTACTCTTGTAAATAGGATTTAATTTTTTATAAACAAAAAGAAAAATGAAAATTTTGATGGTATCGTTTTCTAAGACAGCAAAATAGTACAAGTCGAAAGCAAAATAGTTATTGTGAAAGCGGTTTTTCCATAGTAAACTGAAGGTGTCTTAAAAAGTAATAGAAACTAGGGGGAGACAACATGAAAAAGAAAGTATTACTATCAAGTGCAGCGTTATTAGCAAGTGTAACTTTAGCAGCTTGCGGAAATAACAGCAATAACACTAGTAAGGCGGATTCAACAACTAAAGCAGAAAGTAAAGAGAAAACAACTCTTAAATTAGCAGCTTTAGAAAGTGGTTATGGTTCAGAAATGTGGCCAGCAATCATCAAAGCTTATGAAGAAGCAAATCCAAACGTAAAGGTGGAATTGACTCAAGATAAAGAAATTGAAGATAAAATCACGCCTCAAATGAAAGCAGGAGATTATCCAGATATCGTAATGCTTGCATTAGGACGTAAACAAGCATTACCAGAAACTTTAATTAAAGATAAAGCATTAGCTGATTTAACAGACTTATTCGACATGAAAGTATATGGCGAAGATAAAAAAGTTTCTGAAAAATTATTAAACAATGTATTAGGATCTACAGTAACTGACCCTTATGGAGATGGAAAACACTACTTAGCACCAATGTTCTACGCTCCAACAGGATTATTCTACAACGAAGGATTATTCAAATCTAAAGGTTGGGAAGTTCCAAAAGATGTTGCTGGTATGAAAGAATTAGCTGAAAAAGCTAAGAAAGAAAACATTTCACTATTCACTTATCCAACTACAGGATACTTAGATAGCTTCTTCCCAGCATTATTAGCAAACGCTGGTGGTGTTGATTTATTCAACAAAGCAATGAAATATGAAACTGGTGTATTCACTTCTCCAGAAGCAACTAAAGCTTTTGAAGCAATGGGAACATTATTATCAAATGTTGAACCTTCAACAGTTGCAAATGCAAATAAACAAAGCTTCACTAAGAACCAACAATTAATCTTAGACAACAAAGCATTATTCATGCCTAACGGTACTTGGGTAGTTGGTGAAATGGCAAAAGCTCCTAGAGCTGATGGCTTCAAATGGGCTATGACTGCTGCTCCAGCAATCGAAAAAGGTGGCAAACGTTACGTTTACTCATTCTTCGAACACATTTGGGTTCCAAAAGAATCTAAGAATCAAGCAGCAGCTAAAGAATTCTTATCATTCTTGTACTCAGATAAAGCAGCTGAAATCTTTGCTAAATACAATGCAGCACAACCAATTCAAGGCGTAACAGCAAAATTACCAGAAGAATTGAAAGCATTATATAAAGTTGTAGATGAAGTAGATGGTGTTATTAATGGTAACTTCGTAGCTACTAAACCAGTTGAAGGTGTAAGCATGAAGGATACATTATATGGACAAATTGACTCTGTAGCATCTGGTCAAAAAACAATTGCTGAATGGCAAAAATCTGTTGAAGAAGTTAGCCAAAAGTTAAAAGCAGCAGTTCAATAATTCGATAGAAAGAATTAAATAGGAGTGGGATGCGAAGCAATTTTCAAGGGTGAAAATTCCTTCCACCCACTCTCATTTTATCTAAAAATGGTTGGAAAGAGGGCAGAACGATGAAAAATCGTAGAAAAAGAGAGAGAAATTTATTTATTCTCGTGTGTTTATTACCTGCACTAATTTTATTTTTTACGTTCATGATTTATCCAACAATTGAAGTATTCCGTATGTCACTTTTTAGATGGGGCGGATTTTCAAATAATAAGGAATTTGTTGGTTTAGATAATTTTAAAATTTTATGGATGGATGAAAACTTCTTTAGAACAATGCAAAATACAATCTTACTCATTGTAGTTGTAACGATCTTTACAGTTGTATTAGCAGTTGTTTTTGCAGCGATTCTTTCAACAGAAAAGATTCGTGGGAATAATTTGTTTAGAATCATTTTCTATATTCCTAATATTTTATCAATCGTAGTTATTGCAGGGATTTTATCAGCAGTATACGATCCAAAAGCAGGTCTATTAAATGCGATTTTACCAGAAGCATGGAATCGATTATGGCTTGGAGATCAAAGTATTGTCATTTATTCATTAGCTTTCGCACTCATTTGGCAAGCGATTGGATATTACATGGTAATGTACATGGCAGGGATGGCGAATATTCCAGCTAGCTTATATGAAGCTGCAGACCTTGATGGGGCAGGAAAAATTGGAAAATTCTTTAACGTTACATTGCCATTAATTTGGAACAGTATTCGTACAACATTAACATTCTTCATTATTAGTACGATTAACTTAAGTTTCTTACTTGTACAAATCTTGACAGACGGTGGACCAGACGGATCTACGGAAGTGTTCTTAAGCTACATGTTCAAACAAGCTTATACAAACTCTTCATACGGATACGGTATGGCCATCGGGGTAGTTGTCTTTATATTCTCATTTGGATTATCCGGTATCGTAAGTCATATTACGAAACGCGATATTCTTGAATACTAGGAGGGGAGATCATGAAAGGACAAACACGTTCATTTGAAAAGCTTTATAAGGCTTTCATCTATGTTGCGCTAATTACATTAGCGATTAGTATTATTGTACCTGTCGGATGGGTCTTCTTAGCTTCTATTAAAGAAAATAGAGAATTTTATGGTTCGCCATGGACCTTGCCAGAAGGTTTCTACTGGCAAAACTTTTTAGATGCTTGGAATAAGGCGAAAATGGGAGATTACTTGCTCAACTCCGTTATTGTTACGGCTTTAGCATTGGTTATTTTAGTAGTAGTGGCGATTCCATCTTCTTATGTATTAGCTCGTTATAAATTCCCAGGAAGTCGATTCGTGAATTCATTGCTAAAAGGTGGATTATTCATCAATGTAAACTACATTGTGGTGCCAATCTTCTTAATGTTACTCGACTGGGATAAGGGACTAAAAGGCCTTGGAATTAACGGCTTCTTCCTAAATAATATTTTTGTCTTAGCTGTAGTCTATGCTGCGACATCATTGCCATTCACGATTTACTTATTATCGAATTTCTTCAAAACATTACCGACAACCTTTGAAGAAGCAGCATCGATTGACGGTGCAGGATATTTCACAACAATGCTTCGTGTAATGACACCAATGGCACGACCAAGTATTATCACAGTAATTTTGTTTAATTTCCTTTCTTTCTGGAATGAATACATTATTGCTTTGACGTTGATGCCAGGTAAAAATCAAACACTTCCTGTAGGACTTAAGAACTTACTTCAAGCACAACGTGGTGCGGCAGAATATGGTCAAATGTACGCAGGGATGGTAATCGTAATGTTACCAACATTGATTTTATATATTTTAGTTCAAAATAAATTAACACAAGGGATGACATTGGGAGGCTCGAAAGAGTAGTCGTCATCGCAGGAGGAGAGTATATGGGTAAAACAAAAGGGCGTTTAACCCTACCAAGTGAATCTAATTTTTTAGAGCAAACAAAAGAATTACTCGAGCGTTGGGGTGCCGATGCCATTCGTGATAGTGATGGAACAAAACTTGATGAAGCCACTAAACAATTAGACGCAAAAATTTATACAACGTATTTTGTAGCACGAAATCACAATGATTTTATTAAAGATTATATGGAAGAGTGTCAACAAATTTTCGTGATGTCTAAGTTTTGGTTAGCAACTGAAGAAACATTAACGATTCCATTTATGGAAGGGTACTTTGAAGATCAAGTTCAACCGGATTATGTGCATGATCCAAAAAAATATTGGGAAGTCATTGACCGTACAACAGGAGAAGTTGTGCCGGTAGAACGTTGGTCGATTAACCAAGAAAATAATACGGTTACCATCGAAGGGACAAAACCTTTCCATGAATATACAGTGTCGTTTCTAGTGTATGCGATTTGGGATCCAACACAAATGTACAATCATATTACGAATAACTGGGGAGATGTTCCTCATGATATTCCTTTTGATGTACGTGGACCGCATTCAAATCAATTTATGCATGATTATTTAAAACAATGGTTAAAAGAGAATCCGGATACAGATGTGGTTCGTTTCACAACGTTCTTCTATCATTTCACATTGATTTTCAACAACTTAGGAAAAGAAAAATTTGTGGACTGGTTTGGGTATGGTGCTAGCGTTTCAGTCGCAGCGCTAGAAGCTTTTGCCAAGGAAAAAGGCTATCGCTTAAGAGCCGAAGATATTGTGGATGAAGGGTATTACAACTCAACATTCCGTACACCAAGTAAAGCGTACTTAGACTATATCGACTTCATTCAAGCATTTGTTGCCAGAGAAGCCAAAAAACTAGTCGACGAAGTACACGATGCTGGTAAAGAAGCGATGATGTTCTTAGGAGATAACTGGATTGGAACTGAACCATATGGACCATACTTCGAACAAATCGGATTAGATGCAGTGGTTGGTTCTGTCGGCGGCGGAGCAACTCTTCGTATGATTTCAGATATTCCACACGTAAAATATACAGAAGGAAGATTCTTACCATACTTCTTCCCAGATGTATTCCGTGAAGGCAATGATCCTACGATTGAAGCCAATAAAAACTGGTTATCCGCAAGACGTGCGATCATGCGTAACCCTGTAGACCGTATCGGATACGGTGGTTATTTAAGTCTTGCATACAAATTCCCTAAATTTGTCGACTACATTGAACATGTAACAGATGAATTTAGAGAAATATACGATATCGTTAAACATACAAAACCATATACTGGTTTGAAAGTAGCTATCTTAAACGCATGGGGTCGTTTAAGAACATGGCAATCACATATGGTTGCCCATGAACTTCCATATAAACAAATCTATTCTTACCTTGGAATTATGGAAGCATTAAGTGGAGCTAGTGTGGACGTAAGCTTCATCAGCTTTGACGATATCATTCATGATGGAGTTCCAGAAGGTGTCGATGTCATCATCAACGCGGGAGATGTCGGAACTTCATTTAGCGGTGGAGAGGTTTGGAAGAATGAGACACTCATTACACGGATTCGTGAATTCGTGTATAATGGTGGAGGATTTATCGGAGTTGGGGAACCAACAGCCGTTCATCACCAAGGAAGATTCTTCCAACTTGGAGATATTTTGGGCGTTGAAAGAGAAATGGGATATAGCCTTTCAACAGATAAATATTTTACTAAAGAATTGAAAGAACACTTTATTATCGAAGATATTGAAGATGTTCATAAGATTGACTTTGGGGAAAATATTAAAAACGTGTATGGCTTAACGAGTGCAACAGAAGTACTTGAGTTTAGCAATCCGAAAGTGAGCGCAGGTGGCGTTGAAGAAGGAATCGTTCTTCCAGCTAATGCCGAAGGAAAAGAATTCGGGGAAATCCATCTTGCAGCGAATCCATACGGAAAAGGTCGTGGGGTGTACATCGCAGGACTTCCATACACACCAGAAAATACAAGATTATTAATGCGTGCGTTATTCTACGCAGCGAATAAAGAAAGTGAATTAACAAAATGGTATGCAAATAATCCATTAGTCGAAGTACATGCTTATCCTGAAAAAGGAGTGTATGCGATTGTGAATAATACGAATGAAGCACAATCGACACTTGTTTATGATGGTGAAGGAGTATCTAGAACAGTGGAACTTGAGCCAAGTGAAATTAGATGGGAGAAGATATCATGAATCCTAAAGTAAAAAATTGGATCCGCTTCGTATTGATGTTGGTATTCTTTTATGTAGTTATTTTGGGGCATCAGATGGTTGGAAAAGAAGGCGTGGCTACAATGTTAGTTGGTCTTGCTGGATTACTTCTCTTGCTATGGGATTACAATCGTCCGTACTCAAAATCGATGAAACGGTAATAAAACTTAACTAGGAACAGGGGCTTGTTTACAAACAAGCCCCTGTTCTTTTGTGCATAAACACAATATTTAAAAATAAAATAATACAAACCTGAGGTTTGTGATTACTTCAAGGATTTGTGGGTTCGTTTTATAGTAGCTGTAATGAGGGACCGGTTCGAGCCAAGGTCTCTCACCTTCAAAGTTCAAAATGGGAGTAAGGGATAAATCCCCAACTCCCATTTATTCACCTTTGATCCTAATTCCCATTACTGCTACTATAAGAACCCAACAAATCCTCTTTGTAATCACAGTGCTTTTAAATATTGTGTCCTGCCAAGAAAGGGAGATGGTGGAGGAGGATAAAAGGGACCGGTTCGAGCCAAGGTCTCTCACCTTCAAAGTTCAAAATGGGAGTAAGGGATAAATCCCCAACTCCTATTTATTCACTTTAATCCTTTTTTCTTTTACTGCTACTATAAGAACCCGACAAATCCTCTTCGTAATCACAGTGTCTTTAAATATTGTATCTTGCGAAGAAAGTGGATGGAAATCTGGTAAATCTGATGGGAATTTGGTTTATTATAAGAGGAAAATAGCGTATAATAAAAAGAAGATATTGAAAGGGATGGAGGATAACTATGGAAGGATTGTTTATTACAATGGAAGGGCCGGATGGTGCTGGGAAAACAACAGTCATCAATCAACTGATTCCTTTGTTACAAAAACATGCCTTAGTGGATATCGTTTCAACAAGAGAGCCTGGTGGAAGTCGTATTGCGGAAGATATTCGGAAAGTGATTCTGGATGTGAATAATACCGAAATGGACGAAAGAACAGAAGCCATTTTATATGCAGCAGGACGCCGTCAGCACTTAAAAGATCGTATTTTACCGAATTTGGAAAAAGGGAACATTGTATTTTGTGACCGATTTGTAGATAGCTCATTAGTGTATCAAGGGGTTGCTCGTGGCATTGGAGTAGAGGAAGTAGCTGAACTGAATCGATTTGCCACAGATGGACTTTCGCCGAGTACGACACTGTATTTAGATGTGCCTGCCGAAGTTGGTTTAGAGCGAATTCATAAAGCAAGAGGCAATCGTCAGTTTGATCGATTAGACCAAGAAGGTTTGAGTTTCCATACGATGGTTCGAGAAGGGTATTTAGCGTTACTAGAGAAATACCCTGAAAGAATGGTTTCCATTGATGCGACTCAAACGATTGAAGAAGTGGTTAATGAGTGTTTCAAAGTGTTAGTAGAACGTTACCCAAATTATTTTACAAGATAGGAGAATGAAAAATGAAATTATTAATTGCTATTGTACAAGATAAAGATGCACATTTATTAGGAGATGAGTTCGCACAAGCTAATATTCGTGCCACTCGTCTATCAACAACTGGGGGATTCCTACGTGCAGGAAATACGACTTTCCTAATCGGTATCGAAGAAGAAAGAGTGGATGAAGCATTAGATATCATTAAAGAAAACTGTCAATCACGTGAACAAATGACGATTCCTCCTGTTCATATTGATAGCATGTTAGATAGCGCAATTGCTACACCAGTTTCTGTTCGAGTAGGTGGGGCTACGGTATTTGTTTTACCAGTAGACTCATTCTTACGTTTCTAAGATGAAAAAGAAGCAAGAAGCATTTATTCGTACCATTGATAATGGGCAATTCAGCCATGCCTATTTGTTCGAAGGAGCAAAAGGGATTGGAAAATCGGAAATGGCGAAAGAAATTGCTAAAATACTAAACTGTACGAATCGAAACGTTGGAGAAGGTGCTTGTCAGGTTTGCGAACATTGTCTGCGAATTGAGCATGGAAACTTTCCCGATTATATCGTTGTGGAGCCAGAAGGGACTACGATCAAAGTAGATCAAATCCGTTCCTTAAAGGCGCAATTAACCAAAACAGCAATGGAATCGAGTGCAATTATTTGTGTGATTCATGCGGTAGATACATTGACTCCAGGTGCTGCCAATAGCTTACTAAAATTTTTAGAAGAACCGACAGGAAACATTCACTTTATTTTATTGACGGAGCAATTAAGCAAAGTGCTTATTACTATTCAATCTCGTTGCCAAATTATCAGGTTTCAATCCAATCAAGAGGACACAGTGAATGGGCTTTTAAAGGAAAAAGGTGCCTCTAATGCAACTGCTCAGTTAGTATCACAGTTAACCAATAGTGCCGATCAAGCCCTATTATTACTTGAAAGTGAAAGCTTTGGACAAATCCGTCAAGAAAGTTGGAATTGGTTTGTTCGTATCTTTACGAATCGAGCGATGACTTTTATTACGATTCAATCGCAAGTTCTTCCGTTGTTAGTTTCTAAAGTAGAAAGTGAGCAATTTTTAACGTTATTGCAGCTCTATATACGAGATGCACTTCTTTGTGCGCAAGGGTTAGAAGGACAACTAATTCAAAGTGATAAGATTGCAACCGTAAAAACCATTGCTGGAAAACTGAGTGTGAAGCAATGGATTCAAGAACATGAAAAAATGACAAAGGCTCTCTCCAAAATACAATCCAATGTAGGAGTTCAGGCCGTATTAGAACAATGGGTTTTACAAATCCCAAAATGAAGAAAGAGGAGGTGCGTGAATGCCAAATAGACAGTTATATGATCGAATCGAGAAATTAACGAAACAAACATTATTACAACTGCATGAGCTAGAGCAGATTTCTTTGGAATTACAAAAGGTCATAGAAGAAAATCATAATTTGATTATGGAAAATCACCACTTGAAAGATCGCTTGGATGCGATGAATTCAAGCACGCACATCTCGAATCAAGTCGTTGAGAAAAAAGAACGTAGTCAATCTGTGATTAATTTAGAGAATATTTATAATCAAGGGTTCCATATTTGTAATTTATATTATGGAAAACGTAGAGAAAATGACGAGAATTGCATGTTTTGCACCGAAATCTTATTTGGTGAACATTAAATCTTGGAAGAAAGCAAGATAGTCATAGAAAATACCAATAAAATCATCAAGAGAGCCTATCGAAGGATAGGCTCTTTTGTTATAATAAGAGTGACTTTGTTTTATAGATGGAGGATAAAAAGATGGTAAGACAAGATAAAAAACCAAATGTCATCTTAATTGTCGTGGACCAAATGCGTTCCGATGCATTGTCGATAAACCGCGAAGATGATTTAGTGGTTACACCAACATTAGATATGATGGCTAGTATGGGCTATAACTTTGAAAATGCGTATTCTCCCGTACCAAGTTGCGTACCGGCAAGAGCAGCCCTTTTAACAGGGATGGATCAAGCTTCGAATGGTCGTGTAGGCTATGAGGATGAAGTTCCTTGGAACTATACGAACACCCTTCCTCAAACCTTCAAAGATTTGGGGTATCAAACGGAATGTATCGGGAAAATGCATGTGTATCCAAGTCGTAAACGATTAGGATTTGATCATGTTCTCTTACATGATGGGTATTTACATGTCGACCGTAAGTACAATAAAGCGTATGGAGAAACATTTGAACATTCGAGTGATTATTTAGACTGGATTAAAAAAGAACTTGGAAGCGATGCGGATATCATTGATGATGGAGCAAACTGTAATTCTTGGGATGTTCGTCCATTTGATTGGCCAGAAAAATATCATCCAACGAATTGGATTGTTAGCGAGAGTATTCGCTTCTTGAAGAGACGTGACCCAAGCGTTCCGTTTTTCTTGAAGATGTCGTTTGAGAAACCTCATGCGCCGTTAAATCCTCCTCAATACTTCTTTGATTTATATATGCAAAAGCTAGATGAAAATCTAGATTTACATATCGGAAACTGGGAAAAATTGGAAGAAAAAATTCCAAGTCTCTATGCGAAACGTGGCAAAATTCCTAAAGATGCTCAAAAGCGAATGATTGCTGCGTATTATGCGTTAATCACCCATATCGATAATCAATTAAGTCGCTTCCTAACGGCAGTGGAAGAGTTTGATTTATTAGAAAATACGATTTTTTGGTTTGTGAGTGACCACGGGGATCAGTTAGGGGAACACTATTTATTTAGAAAAGGATATCCATACCAAGGAAGCATTAAAATTCCAGCATTCATTTTCGACCCAGGTAACTTAATCGCTGGGACTAAGAAGAGTGTTAAACAACTCATCAAGATTCAGGACGTATTCCCTTCACTTGTCGAGTTAGCAACAGGCAATACCGTACAAACGGACGGAAAGAGTGTACGTCAATTATTATTTGGTGAATTTGCAGGATGGCGAAACGAATTCCACGGTGAACATAGCCTAGGCGTTGATTCAAGCCAATATATTTTAACCGATGAATGGAAATTTATATGGTTCCCTGTGACAAACGAGTTCCAATTATTTCATATGACGGAAGATCCAAATGAAAAATGGAATCTGATTGCTGAAGAAAAATATACTTCATTGATTCACGAATTTAAAGTGAAACTCGCTCGTTATTTGGAAGGACGAGAAGAAGGATTTGTTCAAGAAGGCAAACTTTGCCCAGTTCCATTAGAAAAAATTGTGTCTACATTAAAAGGAGGAGAGTAGCATGAACTATATTCCTTTAAAAGCAGGCACTTTCCAAATGGGAGATACTGAAAATAGAGGATTTGTTGAAGATCACGAATCTCCTTGCGTGACAAAAGAAGTTCAAGCATTTGAAATGGCTGATACGACGGTAACGAATGAAGAGTTCAAACGATTTGTCGATGAGACAGGCTATCAAACAACAGCAGAACTCATCGGGGATTCCTACGTATTTCATTTGCTTGTCTCTCCAGAGAAAAGAGAAAACTATTCTCATGTATCGGGTTCTTCATGGTGGCTGTTGGTTCCTGGGGCTTGTTGGAAGCATCCTTTTGGACCAGAGTCATCGATTGAGGAAATATTAGATCATCCAGTTGTTCATGTATCTCTTAAAGATGCGTTGGCTTATTGTGAGTGGGCTGGAGCTGGGCTTCCAACCGAAACACAGTGGGAATATGCGGCGCGTGGTGGAACGTCCACTCAGTATCCATGGGGAGAAGAACTTGAACAAGATGGAAAATACCATGCGAATACTTGGCAAGGAGAGTTTCCAAATCAAAATAGTGAATTAGATGGCTTTTTAGGAACGGCTCCTGTAAAGAGTTTTGAACCTAATGGATACGGCTTATATCAAATGATTGGGAATGTATGGGAGTGGTGCATAAATCATCGCGGAATTCCTTTTGAAGATATTGAGGCAAATGCCGAAGCTCCTCTAAATCTTGAGGTAGAGTATGCCATTCGAGGTGGCTCGTTCTTATGTCATTGTTCTTATTGCAATCGATACCGTGTTGCAGCAAGAAATGGTTCTCCTTGGAATTCTACAGCGAGTCATTTAGGATTTAGATGTATTCGACCGCTCGGAGGGCAATAAATGCAACTCATTATTTATAGCATCATTGTTTTATGTGCCACAATGATTGGAGCCATTACCGGATTAGGTGGTGGAATTATCATCAAACCTGCCTTTGATGTTGTGGGAATGGACACGACGAGTATGATTAGCGTGTATTCTACGGTGGCAGTCTTTACAATGTGCTTAGTCTCTATTTACAAGAGAAGTAAATTAGGTTTTCAAGTGGATAAACACATTGTATTTGGACTGGCATTCGGCTCCATTATCGGTGGGAAAATAGGAGATATTGTCTTTCTCCAAGCTGTTGAAATGATGGGGAATCAATTTGTCAGCATCACTCAATCCATCATTTTGTTTGTGTTATTAGGAGGGATTATTTTATTCACTCTGAACAAAGAGAAGATTCAAACATTAACGGTTTCGAATCTAATAGCCATTATCACTATTGGTCTATGCGTTGGAATCATTTCTGTCTATTTAGGAATCGGAGGGGGACCACTCAATATTGCTTTAATGGTATACTTCTTCTCCATGAAAGCAAAAGAAGCTGCGGCCTATTCAATTGTGATGATTTTCTTTGCACAAATGATGAAGATGACAACAGTGATTTATGAATTCGAAAACTATCAGTCTGTCTCCTTCATCATTCTAGCAATTGCGATATTTGCTGTGCTAGGTGGTTGGATTGGAACGAAAATTCAAGCCAGATTAACCCATGAAACGGTTGAAAGACTTTATTTAGGACTAATGATGGTTCTTCTTATCATGACGGCTTTCAATGTATTTAAATTTATCGTAATATAAAATACCGCCCAAGCAGGATGTGTGTGCTTGGGCGGTATTTTTGTCGAAGCATTCTACTGAGAATGAACTTCCTTATACACGTCTTGTTTTTTGAGGCCAAGATGTTTTGCGACCGCTTTGATGGCTTCTTTTTGTGATAACTGTTGGTGCTCTATAAACCATTCCACTTGTTGAGTAATCGAAAGAGAAGTGTCTGGTGTGTTCTCTTCAGTACCTCCAGATAGTGCTGTTGTCACTTCTTGAGGATTTTTATGACCAATCAAAATACAACATTCGCCTTTCAGTTCTTCTTCCTGGAGTAAATGAACAAGTTCAGAAGCAGTACCTCTAATGAACTCTTCATAACTTTTGGTTAACTCTCGACAGAGAACCACGGATTGACTTTCCCCGTAAACGGTTTGAATGGCCAAAAACGTATCTTTTAGTCTAAACGGTGATTCGTATAAGATGACGGTCTCGCTATGAGTGCGTAACTGTTCTAATGCTTCGATTTTTTCTTTTTTCTTTCGAGGTAAGAATCCATAGAAGTAAAAAGGCTGTGGAACGAGTCCACTGGCAATCAAAGCCGTAATCCCAGCATTTGCTCCTGGAAGGGGAATGACAGGAATAGAGGCTTCGACACAGGCTTGAACCAGTTCAAATCCAGGGTCGCTGATTGAAGGGGTTCCTGCATCGCTCACTTGTGCAATCTTTTTTCCTTCTTGGAGCCACTCAATCACTTGAGGGATGCGTTCCTGCGTATTATGTTCATGAAAACTCTTTTGCGGAGTTTCAATTCCAAAGTGGTTGAGTAATTTTTGTGTATGACGTGTATCTTCGGCTAGAATTAAATCCACATCTCGTAGAGTATTCACAGCGCGGAATGTCATATCTTCTAAGTTTCCAATGGGAGTAGGGACAAGGAAAAGTTTGCCAATTCCTTCAGTCCGATAACTCTTTTGTCTCATCTTGCTTGTCTCCTTCTAAATAGATAATCACTGGACAAGTGACACTTGCGCCAATCGTTTGTAGAAACATTTCTTTTTTGGGGCGAGAGAACTTCTTGAACGCTGCTTCTGCCTTCATCGCTTCTTGTTTCGTGGCGAATTCTTTAGCATAGAGCAGTGTGACGGGGGTTCTCATCCTTGTATATTTGGCACCTTTACCAGCATTATGCGTTGCGATTCTTTTTTCTAAATCAACGGTATAACCGGTGTAAAAGGTTTGATCCTTGCAGAGTAGAACATACATATAGAATTGACTCATGCTTTGTCCCCCCAGAGGATACTTCTGATTTTTTCAGTATATTCTTGTTGCTCATTGAAAACAGTAATCGGTGGTAACACTTTGAGTCCACCAGGAAGGCCGTCCTTCATTAATTCAATAAGGACAATATTGCTGTCTTTTCCTTCTTTCGGATATACAAATTGGACACGTTTAGCTTCCAGTCTGTGCTGCCTTGCTTCTGTTAAGATATCGCTCAATCGGTCAGGTCTATGGACAAGATAGGCTTTTCCTTTCATCTTCAAGAGCCCAGAAATGGTTGAAAGTAAATCTTCTAGTGGCAGGTGCACTTCATGACGAGCAATCGTATAGGCCTCCTTGAGATTTGTCAGATTGGTTTCCTTTACCTTGAAATAAGGCGGATTACAGGTGATGAAATCGACTGAATCTTTGGGAATAATGCCTTTTAAATTTCGAATGTCCTGATGAATAAAAGTAATGCGGTCTTCTAAACCATTTAGTTGAGTGGTGCGCATTGCCATATCATAGAGTTGTTCTTGAATCTCAACAGCGGTAATAGGATTAGTGGTTTTATGACTAAGTAGAAATGCTACTGCTCCATTACCTGAGCAGAGGTCGACGATGGTTGCCTTTCTACGCTCTGCGATAGTTGCAAAATCGGCTAGAAGGACTGCATCCAAAGAAAAAGAGAACACTTCGCGACTTTGGATAATATCGATATTTTCTTTCTCGAGTCGATCAAGTCGTTCATGCGATTTTAATGTAATGGTTTTCTTTCTCAAATTCCTTCCAACTCCTACTATAAACTGTATTCAAAGTGTATCAACAAAACAGCAGTAGCGCAAGATAAAGAAAGAGTGAAGACTTAATTAGAATACAACTTTAGGTTTAGAGAAGTTTGGGATAAAAATCAACCTTAGGACCTATGTTTTTATTTTTAACTTCCTTTACACTAAGGATGTAATCAAGAAACGCCTAAATTTTAAGGGGGAAGAAAATAATGAACCAAAAAGATAGAATTTTAGAACTAGTAGATAAAGGTATTATTTCAGCAGAAGAAGCGGTAGTCCTTTTAGAAAAAATGGGAGACAAGGCAGTAGAAGAGAAAGAACAACCTACAACAAGTCAATTGGATTCTATTATGGAAGGTGTGGCGAGTGCTTTCACTAAGTTTTCAGCAGAAAGTGATCAAACAGACGAAGCCATTCAAACAATTTTAAAACGAACAAAAGAAATTGATCGTCGAATCGACGAAATCAGAACCGCTAGCCAATTAGAATCGTTAACGGTAGATGAAGAAATGGAACTCGTTCGATTAGAAGAAGAAGCGGAGCAATTAAGTAATCAATATAAGAGCTTACTTCAAGAAAAGAAAAAAGCTGATGAAAAAATGAAGGCAAAGAAAAAAGAAGAATGGGAAGAAACCATTCAAAAAGCGAAGAAGAAAGTACAAGAAACAGACTGGGAAGAAAAAACAAGAAGAACAGCAGGAAGCATTACTTCATGGGCTGCTAAATTTACAGATTCGATTGCAGCTACTGTTCAATCTGTTATAAACTCTGTAGAAGTCAACAAACCTTATACACAAGCGAAAAATGGTAAGAAAGTTCCTTATCATTTCCACCAAGTCATTGATGAAGCAAGTATCCTTGATTTTAAAGTCGCAAACGGAATTATCCGTGTGAAGTCAGTTCCAGGAAATGAAATGACAATTGAAGGGGAATGCCGAGTAGCTTCACAAGATGAAGAATATTTCGATGCGGAATCGTATATTAGAGACCGTGTAAAGGTTGAGGTAGATGAAGATACCATCTTTATTAAGAGCTTGAGTAAACAAGTTTACTGCGATTGGACCATCTCTTTACCAGAAAAAGAATATGATTATGTTTCGATGAAAGGCTTAAACACAACGCTTCATCTAAAAGAATTAAAAGGGAAAGATTATTACTTAGAAAGTAATAACGGAAATATTTTCCTAAAAGATGTCACAGGGGTTTTATTAGAGTCTGAAATTGTTAATGGGAACCTAAAATATGAACAATTAGATTTTAAAGATATCGTTTCTGAAACGGTGAACGGAAATATTAGCTTAGAAGGAGATTTCCGTGGAGCAAAATTTGAAACGGTAAATGGTAATATTAAAGTAGAAATTACTAGTCCACAAACAAAAAAAGTGGATGTTGAAACAGCAAACGGAAATATAAAAATTAGTTTAGCCGAAGAATTAGGATTAGAAGCGAATTTAGAAACATCTCTAGGCAGTCTCCACTTTGATGAAACAATCTTTGAAGTCATTAAACAAAGAAAAGATTTAACAGAAAGAACAGCAGTGATTTGTAAGCAAAAGGAATTTATGCCACAAGTAGTTGCAGAAACAACAACTGGTAATATTCATGTAAATCAGCTACAATCAAAGACAGATAGTAAGAAAGAGGGATAAATAAAATGAAAAAGTTGAGAAGATCCAGAAATAACCGAATTTTTTGTGGGGTAATGGGAGGAATTGCGGAATACTTTGAAGTAGATCCAACAATTGTCCGTGTACTATTCTTGATTTTTTGCTGGACAGGTTTTCCAATCTTCCTCTATATATTACTTGCTATCATAATTCCAGAAGGGGGTTCTGAGTACCGTCGTCGTAATCGACAAGATACTTACTACTATACTTCTAGAAATAATCGTCCTCGTAAAACTGCTCGAAAAGTAGAAGATGAGGATAATGATGATTGGAGTGATTTTTAGTGTCATTTACTAAAAAAATTGCCATTAATACATTAGGATTTTTGGTGATTGCATGGTTTGTTCCACAATTTATCGTTACAAACTGGGTAGCAGCGCTTATTGCAAGTATCGTTCTTGCGGTACTAAACTTATTTGTTAAACCGATTTTATTCCTTTTAACATTACCAGTAACGATTGTAACGTTTGGATGCTTTAGCTTTGTGTTAAATGCGATGATGTTAAGTATTACATCATGGTTTGTCGGACCGGGATTCTCATTTTCAAGTCCGCTGATTACCTTAGTCGTCAGCATTCTATTAACGATTTTCCAACGTTTTGTTGAAAATCTAACAGATTAATGCAACAAAAAAGCGCCTTAAAGGCGCTTTTTTTGTTGATTTCATTTAATATTTTACAACCATCAATTGACCATTATTGTATTCTGCAAGGAATACTTCAGAAGGATCTTGAATATCTTGGGCAGCAAGTTGTTCAGTCACCCATTCTTCAGTTTTATCAATAACTTCTAAAATGTTATGTTGAATAACGCCATCTGTAATGAGAGGATATTTTGGATTTTCTTCTCCAGTTTTCGTAAGAATTAATTGTCCATTTTGCTCTAAAATGGCACTTTTTACATCACGAATGGAGTAGACGCCTTGTGCACGTAATTTAAAGGCTACTTCTTGTGCTGTTAGACCGGCTAGGCGGACATTTTCAACATCCATTTTTCCTCGTTTAATTAATTGTAATGGTTCCCCGTCAATCATTTTTTTCACTTTACTGTTGTTTGTTTTCATCCAACGAAGTGATAATACTAAAGCAAACCATATTAATAGAATGATGCAGTATTGTAGGATTGTAATGGATGGATTGTAAATCACACCCCCGATAATTCCCCCGAGTACATAGTTTTGAACTTGGTCACTGGCAGATGTAGGAGCCAGATTTCCTTTTCCTGTATAGTTAATAACAACGATTAAAGATAAAAGTCCAAGGGCAAGTTTGATTGCGACGTCGATATATGAAAAGTTCAAATTATTCAGCCTCCTTAATCGTCACTTTTGGATTATGTACTTCCATTTTTTCAAGTAGGTAATGATCAGGGCTATCCCCTGTTAATACGCGATAGAATTGATCCCCAACTTTTACAATGGCACCATCTTTTGCGGCTTCCGTATTAATATAAATGTCTTCTTTATTGACGTGTAAGTCTGAAGCGATCGTTTCGACAAAACGAAGAGCTCCGGAGTATTGGTTTTCTGAATTTTTAGAAGATTGTAAGTCAGAAATCTTAGAACCAGCCAGTATCAGAATACCGATGACTGCAATTAAAGCTAATTCACGAAATTTAGTATCTTGTTTGTTTTTAAAATATCGATAGAGAGCAATTGCTAAAACTGCAATGACAAATAGAATTAATCCAAGTTGAATATAGTCGATTTGTTGTACTTTACTTTTTAGAAAATCATATGAATAAAAGACCATTTTATGTTTCCTCCTTTATGAAACTGAAATTTATTATATAGAAATGCATGGAAATAGCAAAAAGTTTGATTTTAGATTATTGGTTATTGAATTGAAAATAGAAGTGGGAATTGTTTAATTAAATCTAAAACCGTACAAGAAAGCGCTAAAATATGGTATAGTAGAAAGGAATGAAGAAAAGAGGGATGTTATGAAACCTGTTACGGTGAAAGAGTTAATCAAAAATATTCACTTAAAACCAATTTATGGGGAAGAGTATTTAGATAGACCAATTGTTACAAGTGAAATTTCAAGACCGGGATTAGAATTAGCCGGCTATTTTAATTTTTATCCATCGGAGAGAATTCAATTATTAGGACGAACTGAAACGTCTTTTGCGCATGAGATGGATTCGCAAGCGAGATATGAAGTAATGGAGCTCCTATGTACTCCAGATACGCCATGTTTTATTATCTCTCGTAAATTAGAACCGCCAAAAGAGCTTGTTGAAGCAGCAGAAAAAGCACAGATTCCTATCTTGCAAGCTTCTTCTAAAACAACGCAGGTTTCTAGTAGTGTGACAAATTTCTTAGAAGGAAGATTAGCTGAACGTTTCTCAATGCATGGGGTATTGCTCGATGTATTTGGAATTGGATTACTCATCACTGGGGAAAGTGGAGTGGGTAAATCAGAAACGGCCTTAGAATTAGTTCAAAAGGGACACCGCCTTGTTGCGGATGACCGTGTAGAACTGTATCACTACGATGAATTAACCTTAATCGGGGAAGCGCCAGAGATTTTAAATAACTTGATTGAAATTCGTGGTGTCGGGATTGTTGACGTGATGACGCTATTTGGAGCAGGAGCTATTTTAGATTCTAAGCAAGTAGACTTAGTGGTTCATCTTGAAAATTGGACTCCTGAAAAGAGATATGATCGATTAGGTGGAAATATGGAAAATGTCGAAATTTTAGGAGTTGAAATTCCTAAAATTCGTATTCCGGTGAAGACAGGTCGAAATGTATCGATTATTCTTGAAGTAGCCTGTATGAACTTCCGCGCTAAAAAAATGGGCTTTGATGCTACAGAAAACTTTACCAATCGATTATCTAAATTGATTGAAGAAAATAAAGAAGTTTAGGAGTAAACAGTAAATGAATTTATTAGAAATGGCTTTGACCATTAATCCAATTGCTTTTGAAATTGGAGGATTACAAGTACGATGGTATGGCATTATTATTGCCTTTGGAATCTATTTAGCAACGACTTTAGCAGATAGGGAAGCTACCAGAAAAGGATATCGAAAAGATTTTATCATTGATTTGGTATTCTGGGCAGTGCCTCTTGGATTTGTTGGAGCAAGATTGTATTACATTCTTTTTGAATGGCAATATTATTTAGCAAATCCAGCCGAAATTATTCAAATTTGGCATGGTGGTATTGCCATTTACGGGGGAGTCATTGCAGGGGCTGCAACGGTGTATTGGTTTGCTAAAAAAGAGAAAGTTTCTTTTGCGTTACTTCTTGATATTTTGGCCCCTGTTGTATTGCTGGCTCAGTCAATTGGTCGCTGGGGGAACTTTACGAATCAAGAGGCTCATGGCGAGGTTACAACCCGTGCTTTCTTAGAAGGATTGCATTTACCAAACTTCATTATTGAACAAATGCATATCAATGGAGCTTATTACCAACCAACGTTCTTATATGAATCACTTTGGTCGTTTGTCGGAGTTCTTATTTTATTCTATCTTCGTAGACGTAAAGGGGTAAAAGTAGGAGAAATAGCGGCTGGCTATTTAATTTGGTATTCATTTGGTCGTTTCTTCATCGAAGGAATGCGTACAGATAGCCTCTGGATGTTTAACGTCATCAGAATTTCTCAACTGGTTTCAATCGTATTATTCCTACTAGGAATTGGTCTGATTATTGTAAGAAGACGTCGAGTGCCAGCGGTTCCGGATTATGTCTCTATCGATAATCCACAATCTCCAATATTATTCGGAAAAGTGTAAAGGGGTTTTGATATGAAAAAAATCGCCATTTTAGGAGCTGGTTCTTGGGGAACTGCATTAGCGATGGTGCTAGCAGAAAACCAACATGAAGCTCGACTTTGGGGAAATAATGAAGCTCAAATTAAAGAAATTAATGAGCGCCATACGAATGAACATTTCTTACCTGGGGTTTTCTTAGATCCTTCGATTAGAGGTTACTTAGATTTAGCAGAAGCGGTAAAAGATGTGGATGCGATTTTATTTGTACTTCCAACAAAAGCGATTCGCATAGTGGCTAAACAATTAAATGAATTGCTCAAGAATAAACCGATGATTATTCATGCAAGTAAAGGGTTGGAGCAGGAAACGTATAAACGTATCTCAGAAATTTTAGCAGAAGAATTGGACCGTAATCGCTACGAGGATATCGTAGTATTATCCGGGCCAAGTCATGCAGAAGAAGTTTCAAGACGCGATATTACGACGATTACTGCTGCGTGTGAAAATATAGAGTCTGCCAAATATGTGCAAAAACTGTTTAGCAATTCATTTTTCCGTGTATATACGAATACTGATTGCGTCGGAGTTGAAATGGGAGCTGCACTTAAAAACGTGATTGCTGTTGGAGCAGGGGCTCTTCATGGTCTAGGCTATGGGGATAATGCAAAAGCGGCCTTGATGACAAGAGGATTAACAGAGATCAGTCGTCTTGGAGTTGCTTTTGGAGCAGATCCGCTGACTTTTATTGGACTGAGTGGGGTAGGAGACTTAATTGTTACTTGTACAAGTATTCATTCTCGTAACTGGAGATGTGGGGATCAAATTGGGAAAGGCGTTCCACTTCCAACGATTTTAGAAAATATGGGAATGGTTGTTGAAGGGGTAGAAACTTGTAAAGCAGTTTATGCATTAGCAAAAGAGAAAAATATTGAAATGCCAATCACAACTGCTGTTTACAATGTGTTATATAACGGACACGATGTTCGTAAAGAAATCCAATGCCTAATGGGGCGTGAATATAAATCAGAAGCATCCATCAAAGAACACCAATAAGCTGATCGGAGGACAAACAGATGCAAAAAGTGAGAAAAGCGGTCATTCCAGCTGCAGGACTTGGAACTCGTTTCCTACCAGCAACTAAAGCGATGGCAAAGGAAATGTTACCAATCGTGGACAAACCTACGATTCAATATATTGTAGAGGAAGCTCTAGCATCAGGAATTGAAGATATTTTAATTGTGACTGGTAAGAGCAAACGTCCAATTGAGGATCATTTTGACTCAAACATCGAATTAGAGTCAAACCTTGAAGCCAAAGGAAAGAAAGAGTTATTAGAACTCGTTCAAGAAACAACAGGAATTAACTTATACTTTGTTCGTCAATCCTATCCAAAAGGATTAGGAGATGCGGTACTTCAAGCAAAAGCCTTTGTCGGTGGAGAACCATTTGTAATCATGCTTGGGGATGATATTATGCGTGACGAAGTTCCATTAACCAAACAATTGATTGAAGGCTACGAAAGAACTCATGCTTCAAATATTGCCGTGATGGAAGTTCCTCATGAAGAAACGTATAAATATGGAATTATCGATCCAGAAAGTGAAGTAGAAGATGGATTGTACAATGTTCGTCGTTTTGTTGAAAAACCAAAACCTGAAGAAGCACCAAGTAACTTAGCGATTATTGGACGCTACTTATTAACACCAGAAATTTTTGAAATTTTAGAAAAGCAAGAACCTGGTGCAGGTGGAGAAGTTCAATTAACAGATGCCATTGATACATTGAACTTAACGCAAAGAGTATTTGCTAAGCAATTTAAAGGTGAACGCTTTGATGTGGGCGATAAGTTTGGATTCATGAAGACGAGTATTGAATTTGGATTAGAACATCCAGAAATCAAAGATAGCTTAAAAGAATACGTGATTGCATTAGGGAAGAAACTAGAAGGAAATACTAGTGAGCAATAAAGTTGCCCAATTGATGTTCGTATTTTAAACTGAAATGGAAGGAGAGCGTTGGACTATGTCTCAGCGCTCTTAGTTTATACAAAAGGAGAATCTCTGATGGAAGAAAGAACAATTTATGATGTAGTCATTATCGGAAGTGGCCCTGGTGGGATGACAGCGGCACTTTACACTTCTCGTGCGAATTTAAAAACGTTAATCTTAGAAAAAGGTGTTCCTGGAGGAGAATTATTAAATACTTCAGATGTAGAAAATTACCCTGGTTTCCCTACAATTTCTGGGCCAGAATTAGCGGACAATATGTATAAAGGTGCGATGCAATTCGGCGCAGAATATGCTTATGGCCAAGTGTCAAAAATTGAACTAGACGGAGACGTTAAAGTGATTACTGCTGGTAAGAAAACTTACTATGCATATGCAGTAGTGATTGCGACCGGTTCCTATCACCGTAAATTAGACGTTCCTGGTGAAGAAGAATATGCCGGACGTGGGGTTTCTTACTGTGCTGTTTGTGATGGAGCGTTCTTCAAAGATAAGAAAATCTTCGTGATTGGTGGAGGAGACTCAGCGGTTGAAGAAGGAACTTATTTGACGCAATTTGGGAAAAGCGTGACTATCGTTCATCGTCGCGATCAATTACGTGCACAAAAAGTATTACAAGACCGTGCATTCGCCAATGAAAAAATCGACTTTTTATGGAATTCAACCGTTGAAGAATTCGTAGGAGACGGTTCTAAAATCACAGGAGTACGCGTAAAAGATGTGAATACAGGCGAAGTAACAACGCATGACGCGGATGGTGTCTTCATTTACGTTGGTTTATTACCAGTTTCAGATCCATTTAAAGACTTAAATATCACAAATGCAGAAGGTTGGATCGTGACAAACGAGCAAATGGAAACTTCTATTCCTGGTATCTTTGCAGTCGGCGATGTTCGTCAAAAAACATTACGTCAAATCACAACAGCTGTTGGGGATGGCGGACAAGCAGGACATATGGTCTATAATTACGTGGAAGAAATTAAAGAAAAACAATAACATTCACAAAATGGCCCTATCATAGTTGTAGCTATGATAGGGCATTTTTTATTGGAAATAAAGTGGAAAGAAAAAGAGAGAGGTGCCCCGCTTTTCAATATAATTACAATAATGTGAAATGAAATACTTTTCAGAAAAATTATGATAGAATAATAAAAATGTGAAAGGTGGTGTATGAATGAGCAAAAATATCATAAAAGGACTAGTATTTACATTTTTGGGATTAACATTAATAGCGTGTTCACGTAGGTCAGGACAAACAGCAGATAATTCTGCTCCGGGAGTTCAAATTTCCAATAATCAATCTTCAACGACAGAGTCCAAAGGGGAAAAAGTAGAAAATACGACAAAATCTCCAGATACAACAAATTCTTCGAAGGTTGAAACAACTACTGTAGAGCAAACAACTACTGTAGAACAAAAGAACGGGAATGTACTTGCTAAACAAGCGATTGCTGAGATTGAAAAAAGAAAGAAAGTCGTTCTAGATGAGAACTATGATATTCTTATTCAAGCTCAAACAAGTGATACCATCGATTTACAAATTCGACATGAGGAACGTTCTTCGACGTCAATTTATGGATTTTTTAGATATCATGCTAAAGACCATAAGTTAGAAGAGATGGATAGTCTCACAGGAGAATATAAAGTAGTCGAGTAATTTAGGAAAGAAGGGGTCAATATGACAAATACAGTAAATTTAGATTGGAATAATTTAGGATTCGATTATATTAAGACAGACTTACGCTTCATCAGCTATTACAAAGATGGACAGTGGGATGAAGGCGCATTGATTGAAGATAATGTATTAAAGGTTGACGAAGCTGCAACTGCACTTCACTATGGACAACAATGTTTTGAAGGGTTAAAAGCTTACCGTTGTAAAGATGGCAGCATTAACTTATTCCGTGTGGATCAAAATGCGGCTCGTATGGCACGTTCTTGTCGTCGATTACTCATGCCAGAATTCCCAGAAGAACGCTTTGTTGAAGCTGTGAAAAAAGCGGTGAAGGCAAACGAACAATGGCTACCACCTTACGGAACTGGAGGAAGTTTATATATCCGTCCATTCATGATTGGGGTAGGGAACAATGTAGCGGTTCGTCCAGCAACGGAATATATTTTCTCAATCTTTGTAATGCCTGTAGGAGCTTATTTCAAAGGTGGATTAACTCCAACAAACTTCATCGTTTCTGAATACGACCGTGCAGCACACGTAGGTACAGGGGCTGCTAAAGTCGGCGGGAACTATGCGGCAAGCTTACTTCCTGGTAAAGAAGCAAAAGAACGTCATTTCAGTGACTGTATTTATCTTGATCCATTGACACATACAAAAATTGAAGAGGTAGGAGCTGCAAATTTCTTCGGAATTACAAAAGATAATCAATTTATTACGCCATACTCTCCATCTATCTTACCAAGTATTACGAAATATTCATTACTATGGTTAGCAGAACACCGTTTAGGAATGACTGTAAAAGAAGCAGATGTGTATGTCGATCAATTAGATATTTTTGCTGAAGCAGGTGCCTGCGGTACAGCTGCAGTTATTTCTCCAGTAGGCGGAATTCAAAATGGAGATGACTTCCATGTGTTCTATTCAGAAACAGAAGTTGGACCAGTCACAAGACGTTTATATGATGAACTAGTAGGAATTCAGTATGGGGACGTAGAAGCTCCAGAAGGTTGGATTCAAAAAGTAGAGTAGTTGAAGCATAGGGTTTTAGAAAAAAAGGAGATATCGCTTTAATGAGTTTAAAAGGTAATGGGAATGAAAAACAAAGGTTCTCGCTTCGAAAATTAAATTGTGGTTTAGTTTCTGTTTTAGTAGGGATGGCCTTTTTTGGTCCAGTAGCTTTTTCTAGCGAAGTCGATAGTGAGAAGACAGCAACAACTGAAACAGTAGTTCAAAAGGATGTTCAACAAACAACTCAAGAAAAAGACCTTGTTGAAACAACGACTCATTCTGAAACGACAGAGGAAATAACTACAACAACAAGTCACACAGAAGAGACTCAAGCACCAAAAACAAGGGCTAAAAGATCTGCGGAGGAAGGTAGTAAATCGAAGGCTGATGGGTTTACGTTAACGGTAAAAAGTCCGTCTCATCCAGACCATATCATTACCAATAATGAACAAAAGATTCAGTCTGTCATTTCGATTGGCGCAACGGCTCCAAAGTTTTTAAGTCCGAATGCAGAACTTCGTGTGAAGTATTGGAGTAATGACCCGCATGAAATTATTAATTTATCGATTCCGTCAAATACGGAAGGGCAAAGAATTCCTTATTTGAACACTCCAAGTCCAATCGATAAAGCCAAAGACCCAACCGTAATGTATACAGCAAAAATTAGTGTAGGTGAAGTGAAATCAGGAGACGCAATCTCTATTAAAAATACGGTCTTTGCTCAATTTCTTTCACAAGGGCAAACCTACAATGTAACGTATGAATTAGTCGATAATGGGGAAGTGATTACAAGCGTTACGGAGACCTTCACAACGAATCTTCCAGATCCTCAGTTTTGGGCGATGAAGTATACGCAAACGGAATATTTAACGAGTTTTGATTCTAATGGGAAAGTGAAAAGCTCAGTTCCACTCCCGTTTTCCGTAGTGCAACATCCAAATTACACGACTGGGTTAATTGAAAAGGTTACTTTAACCGTTCCTGAAGGATTTAAGATTACCGAAGATTCCAAGAAAAATGGTTGGAAGCAGAATGGAAATACGGTCACTCGTGATCATTATTTCAATGCTGCAGGTGAAGTGCCAAATTCAAATTTTGGTAGAGCCAACCTGAGTGAAGGCTATGCAAAAATGGAACGCTTATTCACGAATGCGTACACTTCAGGGCTATCTTTTGATACTTCTACTTACGGAACTAGAGAGGAGCTCAGCTCACCTTCTGGAAAAGCTTGGACGATTACTTCAAGAGTAGATACGCTTGATGAAATGGGATATAAGACGACTCAAACGTTTGATACGTCAGGAGTGTTACGCGCACAAGATCCTGAAAATAGCGTGGGTAGTGCATCTGTCTCTTCGTATGTCAATGATTTAAAAGAGTATAATGCATCTGATAAGTATCCTACGGAAGATTTTTATAGAGATGAAATTACCATGGATGAGAGCGACTATGTTTCAGGTAAGTCTGTGGAACTCTCTGATATTGTGATTAAATTTGATGAAAAGAAAACCGTTGGAAAATATAGAGCGATTTTTCATGAAATTCAAGGATTAGATGTGAATTTATCGGCTTTGAAATATGATGAAGCAACTTTCGATGTGTATTCATTAGATGATCCGACGCAAAAAATTACGAGCGTCCATTTGTTTAAATTTACGAATTTAACTTTGCCGGAAAATATATCGGGGATTATTTTAAAACCGACAGGAAAAATGACGCAATTATCGGCTGCCCAAGCAAAAGGATTAAGAATCTTTACGAGATTCCAACCAACGAGTGAGGCAGATTTACCTTCTAAAGCTCCTGTTACCCTGAATCATACGATTTCGATGGGCGATGGAAAGAGCACTTCTATTACAAAATACCAACGTCAAGAAGTCATTTTAAATACTAAACACTATTGGGGAACGGATACAACAAATTCCTCAACGCCATTTTACTCTCAACAAATTGCGATTGAAGCATCCAATTATAAAGACAATTCTAATAAATTAGTGAAGTTAAAGTATGATGAAATTGTAGAAAAAGCCAATGCCATGGTGACATTTTCAATTCCACCAGAGCTTACGATGACTCTTAAAACTGGAGAAACGCTGTCTGGTGGAACCTACACTAGAGCGCTAAGTGATTTTGCGGAAATTGGATTTGATGCGAATAATGTTTGGAGATTTGATTTCCAACTAAAACCGACAAGCCCAGATGTGAAAGATGGTCGCTATGATTTAACTTGGTACTTAACATGGGGAAGTGCGAATGAAGAAATTAGACGAGCGACTTACGGAAGAAACCCGATTTCTGGAGATGAAGAAACGACAAAAAATGTAAAGACTTATGTGATTTCGAATCATTTAACGTTTGGTTCACAAACAAGTGCTTCTAATAGAATCGGGTCTTACACATCCGCTAAAACGGATGTAGAAAAAGATGTAGATTTTACTATCAAATCCACTTTAATCAACACGTATGATTCTTCTATTACTGGAGGAATTGGAATTCAGTACTTACCGAGAAAAGGGGTTGAAAACTCTACTTATGATGTATTGTTGACGGGTCCAGTAACCCCAGCTCCTGGTTTTAAAGTCCAGTATACAGTTGACGAACCGACAAGAGATCGTGATCAAGATAATAATCGCTTAACTTGGACGGATTCTGTTTCTGATTACTCCAAAGTGACAGCTGTAAGATATGTTCAAACTGGAAATGATTTCCCGAAATATAATGATTTTATCTTGCCGGTGAAGACAACTGATCCATTGAAAGTGGAGGATGTCGCATATACGCAAGTAGGGATGAAAGCGTCAGGATTTGATAAGTTCATCATGTCAGATCCAGTACAAATGACGCCACGAATTTGGACGGAAGATTTTGTGGCTCTAGATAAGACTGGAAATAAAGTTGCAAATCTGGTGGAACAAAAGAAAGCTACTAAGAAATTCGTAGCTTCAACGGATAAAGAGTTCCCAGGGGTCCACTATATTCGTTCAGAAGAAGATCCTAATGGCAATGTAACGCATGTCTATGTACAAACAGGTTCAGTGAAAGTAAATTATCAAGACGAAGCAGGTAATACGATTAAGGATTCTGTAGTAGATACACCGAATGACCCTGTAGGAAACCTTTATGATACAACGGACCATAAACTAACCCTGATTAAGACGGCTGAAGGTAAGTTGTATGATTTATTGCCAGATGCCACAAAAGGGATTGAAAAAGGGGAAGTCGTAAAAGGTGAAACAGAAGTCACCTATGTCTATAAAGAACGTGCTAAAGGGGAAGTCGTTGTTAAGTATGTCATTGAAGGGACTTCTGAGGAGATTAAAGACGCAGTGACAGACACACCGTCGACTTATCTTTTAGATGAGAACGGAACTCAAGCGACGTATGATACGACGGATCAAAAGCCATCGACCATTACAAAAGATGGAAAAGAATATCAACTCGTTGAAAAAGCTGTTCCAAACGAAAAAGGAAACTTAACGGAGGGAACAACAACCATTACGTATGAATACAAACTAGTTACAGGAACCGTGACAGTGAAGTATGAAGATGAAAATGGTCAACCGATAAAAGAAGATACTATCATCACTCCGGCAAACACGCCGAAAGGAACTGCTTACGATACCACGACCGAAACGATTCGTCCGCAACAAATCGAAAAAGATGGAAAGACGTATGAACTAACTTCAACTACTCCTAAAGCAGGATCTGCATCAGAAACAGGAACTGTAGAAGGCGATAAAGTCGTGACGTATGTTTACCGGGAAGTGAAAGGCTCTGTGACGGTTCATTATGTCGATACGCAAGGGAAGACCATTAAGGCTTCTGTAAAAGATGTTGAAAATGGCTCTGCAGGTTCGGACTATGATACTACAGACCATAAGCCAACGGTAATCAAATCAGAAGATGGAAAGCTTTACGATTTAGTTCCAGATTCGACCAAAGGACAGGAAAAAGGAAAAGTAGCTAAAGGTGAAACAGAAGTCACCTATGTCTATAAAGAACGTCCGAAAGGTGAAGTCGTTGTTAAATATGTCATTGAAGGGACTTCTGAGGAGATTAAAGACGCTGTGACAGATACACCATCTACCTATCTTTTAGATGAGAACGGAAGTGTAGCGACGTATGATACAACGGATCAAAAGCCATCGACCATTACAAAGGATGGAAAAGAATATCAGCTCGTAGAAAAAGCTGTTCCAAACGAAAAAGGAAACTTAACGGAGGGAACAACAACCATTACGTATGAATACAAACTAGTTACAGGAACCGTGACAGTGAAGTATGAAGATGAAAATGGTCAACCGATAAAAGAAGATACTATCATCACTCCGGCAAACACGCCGAAAGGAACTGCTTACGATACCACGACCGAAACGGTTCGTCCGCAACAAATCGAAAAAGATGGGAAGACGTATGAACTAACCTCAACAACTCCTAAAGCAGGATCTGCATCAGAAATAGGAACTGTAGAAGGCGATAAAGTTGTGACGTATGTTTACAGGGAAGTGAAAGGCTCTGTGACGGTTCATTATATCGATACGCAAGGGAAGACCATTAAGGCTTCTGTAAAAATATTGGATCAAGCTTCTAAAGGAACGCCATATGATACGACTCCAAACCGGGAGAAAGAAATTGTTTCTGAAGATGGAAAGACTTATAAATTATCTAGTGAGGCTCCTAAAGAGGGTGCAGATAAGGTCTCTGGAATTGTCCTTAAGGGAAATACCGATGTCACTTATGTTTATCGTGAAGTGAAAACTTCTATTACTGTTCAATATGTAGATGAGGATGGAAATGTTCTTCAAGATAAAGTTGAGAAAAAAGAACTTTCTACTGGAGAAAAATACGATACTACATCTGATAAGCCAGTAACGATTACAAAAGATGGCGTATTGTACACGTTAATTCCGACGAAAACTCAAGGAGAAGAAACTGGAACTACGACAAAAAATCCTATAGAAGTGACTTATGTATATCATAAGGCAACTACGACTTGGATGGATACAAACGGAAAAGAGTTACTTCCTGCTAAAGCTGGTCAACATCTAGATACAAAAGGTACAGATCTTCCAAGTTACAAACTTGTGTCAACAACGACGAAAGAGAACGGCGATGTTGTGAACGTATACCGCCAATTGACAACGATTTGGGTGGATACAGATAACAATGTATTAAAACCTAAAGAAGATGGTGAAAAAGAGCAAGGAAAAATTGAAGGATATGAATATGTGAAAACAATAGTGGATGACGATGGAAATAGGACTCATATTTTCAAGAAGAATTTAGAAGTAACTACAACAACTTCACAATCTTCAAATCCGCCAAGCTCTAAAGAAGAATTACCAAACACAGGAACTGGAGTAGATAGTATATTCTTTAGTTCTGCTACCATTAGTGTGTTAATGGGATTAGGCCTTCTGAAATCACGTAAAAAAGATGAAGAAGAATGAAAATAAAAATCAAAAATCAGTGGTATTGTGAATTGACAAAGCGAACGGCATTTGTTAATATATACCAGTATGAAACTCAATGAGTTAATGAAATAAATTGAATGAGAGGTGTCATCCATGCGTATCAACATTTTATTAGAATGTGCTGAAACAGGTGAACGTTTATACTTAACAAGCAAAAACAAACGTAACAATCCAGAGCGTTTAGAATTAAAAAAATATTCTCCAAAATTACGTAAACACGTTGTCTTCAAAGAAACTAAAAAATAATTTTGAGAAATTCCAAAGAGTTAGGCTAGTTGCTTAACTCTTTTTTTGTGCTTTGGTAAACTGGCCGCAGGTCTTTTGCGAATCATTTGGATAGTCCATAGTTGCTACAATAGCTGTACCGGCGTGAGCCTTAGGTCTCACTACCTATCGAGCCTCAAAGTAGGAGTAAGGAATCAATTCCTAACTCCTACTAATTCGCATCGATTACACTCGCTATTGTTGCTACTATGGACCAAATGATTCACGAGACCTGCTTGTATAAAAAATGTTAGGGAGTGCGTAATTCTTTGAATTTCGCATTTTTTATTTCTTTGGCCAAAGTGTTTAGTAATTTTTCTTCAGGGAAACGGGAATGAGATTATGAGTGCTTCTTACGGAGTTGAAAAGACTTTAGGTCTTTTATGAATCATTTGGGTCTCTATAGTAGCTACAATAGCTGTACCGGCGTGAGCCTTAGGTCTCACTACCTATCGAGCCTCAAAGTAGGAGTAAGGAATCAATTCCTAACTCCTACTAATTCGCATCGATTACACTCGCTATTGTTGCTACTATGGACCAAATGATTCACGAGACCTGCTTGTATAAAAAATGTTAGGGAGTGCGTAATTCTTTGAATTTCGCATTTTTTATTTCTTTGGCCAAAGTGTTTAGTAATTTTTCTCAGGGGAACGGAAACGAGTTTGTGTGTGCTTCGTACGGGCTAATGACAGAATGAGATGCTTCTTAAAATCACGTGCTCTGAAATTTTGTTTTGCAAAAGGATAGGAAGTTGTTTATTTATCCAATCTGGTGGAGAAAGACAGAGCAGGGCTTTTTCTACCTTCTAAGATGCAGAGAGGCTCGCGAGAAGGACATGGGATTCTATAATAGCAGTAATAGGGGATGGCGCTAAAGGCGGATTAGCGGGAGTTAAGAAGGGTTCATTACTCCCGCTTTGAGTTTTAGAGGTGAGAGGCTTTGGCTCGAACCGGTGCCCTATTACAGCTATTATGAAGACATCCCATGTCCCAAAAACGAGCCTTTATACTCTTATAGAAAAGCAGAAAAGTGAAATTGTTCATGGTATGTGTTCACAGAGGTGGGGATATCATGTATACTAGAACAGGTGATATTTTTGGAAAAACAAAATTTTATAACGACGGGGCATATTAATCGTGTAATTTTAACGATTGCGACTCCGTTAATGATAAATAATTTAATTCGGACTTTATACAATTTGACGGATGGATTATATGTGGCGCAACTCTCAGCAGAAGATTTTGCGGCAACAGCGTTTATTTGGCCGTTGAATTTTTTATTTATTTCTCTTGGAATGGGGATAAGCGTTGGAGCAACCGCGCTGATTGCTCAATATTTTGGAGCAGGAAAATTCAGAGAAGCTAAACGTTATGCGGGAAATGCGATGATTTTAACGTATTTCTTTGGATTCTTGTTATCCGTAATTGGCTATTTCTTAGCACCTCTATTCGTGGAATGGATGGGGGCAGAGGGCACTTTTTTAGCAAAATCCGTATCGTATTTGAAAATTAATTTTATTGGACTCTTCTTTGATTTTTGCTATTTTGGATATCAATCCTTGCTAAATGCACAAGGAAGAACACGCACGATTACGATGATTAGTGCGGCTTCTTCCATTTCAAATGTAATTCTAGATCCTATCTTTATTTTTGCGACAATTCCTTTTGTAGGCCTTACCGGGTTGAACTGGGGAATTGAAGGGGCTGGATGGGCAACGGTCATTGCTAAAGCATTGTTACTAGTGCTTGCCATTCGTGCGGTTCGTAAGGAGTCAGAAATTCAAATTTATTTGAAACACGTCAAAATTGATAAAGAAGTGATGAAAGAGATTCTAAAAGTCGCATGGCCATCTGCATTTGGGTATGGAGGAGCGGCATTAGGATTCACAGTTTTAAATGGACTCATTCAGTCATATGGAACGTCAGTGCTGGCCGCGTACTCGATGGTAAATCGCATCTCGGATTTACTGACGCAACCACAGATGGGAATCGGTGCAGCGTTAACCGCCATTATCGGACAAAATATGGGGGCTGGTCTTTATGAACGTTCTCATGCCATCTTTAGACGCGCGTTACTATGGGTTCTGATGATTTCAACAGTCGGCTGTATAGTTGTCTTCTTCTTCCAGTCTCCTATTCTTGGAATCTTTATCAAAGACAGAAGCGATGCCGTTCTTTGGGCAAATGCCGTTGAGTATTTAAACTATACCGCCTTTATTATTTTCTTCATGGGCTTATTTTCAGCGTACAACGGATTCTTCCAAGGATGTGGCGTGACGAAATACTCCATGAATATGTCAGTTGGACGTCTTTGGATCTTGCGCCTGCCGATTATTTGGGTGCTTGGAGCCTTTACAGCACTTGGGGCAACCGGTGTATGGATTGCCATGTTATTATCAAATGCATTAACCGTGCTTTATGGGCACATTGTCTATAAGACAAAAGACTGGAGTACATTACATTATGCGAAAGGAGAGCAAACGTGATAAAAGATTTTATTCATTACTACAAACCCTATAAGAAGTTATTCTTACTCGATTTTACGTGTGCGGTAATCGTGGCCACTCTCGAGCTTGCCTTTCCAGTAATGGTGAGAAGTGTCATTGATAACATCGTACCGTCTCAAAACTTACAACAAATTCTACTCGTAGGGGCAGGACTACTAGCACTCTATGCTTTCTCGACGACTTTAAACTTTATCGTAGTTTACATGGGGCATATTTTAGGGATTAACATCGAAACGGATATGCGCCGTGAGTTATTCGCGAAAGTCCAAAAACAATCTTTCTCGTTCTTCGATAATATGAAAATCGGGGAATTGATGAGCCGCTTATCGAGTGATTTGTTCGATATTAGTGAGTTGGCGCACCATGGGCCAGAAGAATTCTTCATCGCCATTATGACCTTAATCGCTTCGTTTGTGTTGATGTATCAAGTGCATCCAACACTTGCACTATTGACGATTTTCTTCGTACCGATTATTGCGGTGGCACTTGCGGTATTTAACCGCCGCATGTCTCGTATTAACCGGAACATCTATAAAGGACTTGCCAACTATACGGCAGGCTTGGAAAATGTACTGAGTGGAATGCGTGTGGTGAAGGCTTTTGCCAACGAAAATCACGAGCAACAACTCTTTGAAGAGCTTATTCAAGAATATCGCTCGAATAAAATTGCTTTTTATCGCACGATGGGAACAAGCAGTAGTTTCAACTACTTATTAATGCGCAGTATTAATCTCTTTAGTTTAATTGTGGGGGCGTACTTTACGGTGATTGGGGATTTAACTCCGGGGGAACTTGTAGGATATATCTTACTAGCCAATGTGTTCGTGGGACCAATTAATAAAATGAACTCGATGATTGAGTTGTATCCAAAAGGGTTCGCAGGATTCCGTCGTTTCAAAGAATTAATGAATGTGGAAATCGATATCGAAGATGCACCCGATGCGATTCCGGCTCCTGCTTTTGAAGGACGTGTGGAATATAAAAACGTGGGATTTGGATACGAAGAAGATAAGAAGGTGTTGGAACATATCAACTTAACGGTGGAACCAGGGCAAACCGTTGCCTTCGTTGGACCAAGTGGAGTTGGGAAAACAACGCTTGTGAACTTACTTCCACGTTTCTATGATTTAAAAGAAGGTGAAATCTTGGTCGATGGGACCAACATCAATCGTTTCACCCTACAATCGCTTCGCCGTCAAATCGGTATTGTGCAACAAGATGTATTCCTTTTTAATGGAACGATTCGCGAGAATGTATTGTACGGAAGACTCGATGCAACAGATGAGGAAGTGGACCGTGCCATCGAGCAAGCGAAACTGAAAGAAGTTATTGAAGATTTAGAAGATGGAGTAGATACACATATCGGAGAACGCGGTGTGAAATTGTCAGGAGGGCAAAAACAACGCCTCTCAATCGCTCGTATCTTCTTGAAGAATCCTTCTATTTTAATCTTGGATGAAGCAACAAGTGCGCTCGATACGCAAACGGAGAAATTCATTCAACAGTCGTTTGACGAGTTAGCAAAAGGTAGAACGACCTTTATTATCGCTCATCGCCTTGCTACGATTAAAAATGCAGACCGTATTATTGTCGTTACTGAAGACGGACTGACAGAAGACGGCACGCATGAAGAATTGCTCGCCAAAAACGGAGCGTATGCGGCCTTATACAAAGCACAATTTAAATAGCAGAAAAATGCGGAGTAGGAATTCGTTTCTTGCTCCGTATTTCTTTTGGCTTTTTTTGAATTTATCGCAAACTATGATACAATGTCCCAGAGAAAACTTAAGGAGAACGTTGATGAGTATTTTAAATGTAGAAAAATTAACACACGGATTCGGTGAAAGAGCCATCTTCAATGATGTGAGCTTCCGTCTATTAAAAGGGGAGCACATCGGACTCGTTGGAGCAAACGGTGAAGGGAAATCAACCTTCATGAATATCGTGACTGGACAATTACAACCTGACGAAGGAAAAATCGAATGGTCTAAAAATGTGAAAGTTGGATACTTGGACCAACATACAGTGCTTGAACCAGGAATGACCGTTCGCAGTGTCCTTCAAAAAGCCTTCGACGATTTATTTGTAGCAGAAGCGCGTATCAATGAATTGTATATGGCAATGGGTGACGCAAACGAAGACGAAATGAACGCGATGCTAGAAGAAGTGGGCGAATTGCAGGAGCGATTAGATAGCCACGACTTCTATATTCTCGATGCGAAAATCGATGAAGTAGCGCGTGCGTTAGGCGTTGCAGCCTTTGGGATGGATAGCGACGTGAGCGAGCTCAGTGGTGGTCAACGTACGAAAGTATTGCTTGCAAAACTATTATTAGAAAAACCAGACATTTTATTACTCGACGAACCAACAAACTACTTGGACGTAGAGCATATCGAATGGTTGAAACGTTACTTACAAGAATACGAAAATGCATTTATTCTGATTTCGCATGATATTCCATTCTTAAACAGCGTCGTGAACTTGATTTATCATATGGATAATCAAGAATTGAATCGTTATGTGGGGGACTATGATCAGTTCCAAGAAGTGTATGCGATGAAGAAAGCGCAACTGGAGGCAGCTTATAACCGTCAGCAAAAGGAGATTGCGGACTTAAAGGACTTCGTAAACCGGAATAAGGCGCGTGTTGCAACGCGTAATATGGCGATGTCTCGTCAGAAGAAACTGGATAAGATGGAAGTTATCGAATTAGCCAGTGAGAAGCCAAAACCAAAATTCGAGTTCAAGACTTCCAGAGCTCCTGGTCGTTACATCTTCCAAGCCGAAGATTTAGTGATTGGATACGACCGTCCATTAACAGGGCATGTGAATCTTGAAATGGAACGTGGTCAAAAGATTGCGATTGTCGGTGCAAATGGAATTGGGAAAACGACACTCTTGAAGAGCTTATTAGGGATTATTAAGCCATTAAACGGAAAAGTAACACGTGGGGACTATATCGACCTTGGGTATTTCGAACAAGAAACGCCAAAAGGAAATCGTAAGACAGCCTTAGAAGAAATCTGGGATACTTTCCCATCGATGACACAACCAGAAGTACGTGCAGCGCTCGCTCGTTGTGGATTAACCAGTAAGCACATCGAGAGCCAAGTGCAAGTACTCAGTGGGGGAGAACAAGCAAAAGTTCGCTTCTGTAAATTGATGAATGAAGAGTCAAACGTGCTCGTACTCGACGAACCGACAAACCACTTGGACGTTGATGCAAAAGAGGAATTAAAACGCGCCTTACAAGAATATAAAGGAAGTATTTTAATGGTTTGCCATGAGCCTGAATTTTATGAAGGATTAGCAACAGATATCTGGGATTTTTCTTCATTATAAGAATCCTACAGACAGAAACTAGTTTCAAAATGATTAGAGGTAAGAGAAAATTCTTCTTACCTCTTTTTTGCGAGATAATATCAATAGACTTCACTCTAATAAAATTGTATATTATTCTATATTATTATGTTTATTTATAGAAGGGGAGGTAAATATGAAACAAAAACAAAAATGGCTCATTTTATTGGTTACTGTAATGTCACTCTTTTCATTAATTTTTTTAGCAAATGAACAATCCGTTGCCTCTGAAGTAAAAGAACTTGAAAAAGTCGTGACAGGTGTTACTTTATTAGATCAATTAGACAATACATTAGAACCTGACAAAGATGGAGTGTATCAATTAAGAACGAATCAAGGATATCGATTGAGAATGACCTTTGATTTGTCAAAATATAATGGGAATCTATCAAATGGTGATAATTTTAAAATAAATATTCCTGCACCTGTATCATTATACGGAAATAATGATATGGAATTAGTCGACCCTACTACTAATGTGACAATTGCGGATTTGAAGTTTAACGATAATGGAGACGAACAAGGGGGTACCATCACGGTTACTCTTAAAAATCTAGAGGAGTACTTAAAAGCGAAGGGTGCGAACGTCGTTAAGGATGTTAATGGAAATTTCTCTCTAAACTTTTTATACAAAAAAGACCTTACGAATCATAAATTAGTATTAGATTCTAAGTCGTTAGTAGAGACTTTTGAACAAACCCATACAACAACGACACAACAAGCAAGACCAACCGTTGGATATGAAAATTTCGCAAAAAATGGGGGAACAGCCCAAAAAATTTCTTGGACTTCTGATAAGCTAAAAGAAATTGGTTCAGTAAGTTCTGGTCAGTTCCTTTCAAGATGGAGAGTTCGTGTAAATACGGGGGGACAAGATTACGGCCCTAACTTGGTATTAAATGATGACTTACCAAATGACCCAAGTGTTGCAGCTATTCAATATATTCCAGAATCGTTAAAAGTGTACCGTTCTCCTTCTCTAACAGATAGAACGTCTGCGACTCAAACAGACTCGGTTCTATTAACTGAAGGGGTCGAATATACCGTTAATTGGAATGAAAATTATACGAATTTTAGTGTGACTTTTAAAGATGGTTCTCAAAAATATTACGTAACTTATGATACTACGACACCAAATAATGGTGCGAAGGTAAAAAATGTTATTACACTTGCTAAACAAGATGGAACATTATTAACACAAAGAAGTAATGTTACAAGAACTGCTTTTGAAGCAACAGCCACTTCTTTGTATTCAGGGACGATTGTTGCGTCAACTGCGTATCAAATTCGAATTGTAAAAGTAGATACCTTTAAACTAAACCCTGTTGCTGGTGCAGTATATGAAATTACAGATCCAGATGGTGGAAAATTCGAAGTAACAACGAATGAAAAAGGGATTGCTACTTCAAAAGCATTTGATGCAAAATATGTTGGTCAAACTTTTACAATTAAAGAGAAAAAAGCACCTGCTGGATATGAGATCGATGACAAAACATATACATTGGTTCTTGGAAAAGATGGGGTGTCTTTAAACTTAAAAGATAAGCCAATTACGACGACAACTACGACAACGACAACAACGGAAGCACCAACGACAACAGTAGCGCCTACAACAACGGAAGCACCAACAACGACGGAAGCTCCAACGACAACAGTAGCGCCTACAACAACGGAAGCACCAACAACGACGGAAGCACCGACGACAACAGTAGCGCCTACAACAACGGAAGCTCCAACAACGACGGAAGCTCCAACGACAACAGTAGCGCCAACGACAACAGTAGCGCCAACAACAACGGAAGCACCGACGACGACGGAAGCACCGACGACAACAGTAGCGCCTACTACAACGGAAGCACCGACGACAACAGTAGCGCCAACGACAACAGTAGCTCCAACGACAACGGAGGCTCCGACAACAACATCTGTTTCAACAACAGTTACTACGACAGAGTCTAGAACGGATAGTCTAAGCACTACTCAAAACTCAACAAGTAATTCAGGCGTCATCAACGGAATCCCTTCTGAGGACACTTCGAAGGAAGAGTCTCAAAAGGACTCAGAGTTGCCAAATACTGGAACATCTGTTGGAAATACTGTTATGGTAGCGATGATGCTAATTCTTTCAGCAACAACTCTTCTTTTCTTTAGAAAAAAAGAGGCTTTCAATAAATAATAGATAAATAAAAAAAGAAGCAGAAATTTCTGCTTCTTTTTTATTGAATCAATGATTTTAGAGCCGCCTAGGGGAGTCGAACCCCTGTTATAAGAACCGGAATCTTATGTGATATCCACTACACTAAGGCGACATTCGAATAATAGTGTACCTAATTTTAAGGAGTTATGCAAGTTTGGTTTGATGAGGGTTTAAATTTTAAACAAATTCGTGTATAATAGATTTATTCTAAATTGAATTTTCTTTTTTCACCTGAGATCTATGTGAATTTTTAGCGTGTTATCTGTGAAAAAAAGTAAGGAGAAAGGGGATAAAAATGATTAAAAACAAGAAGTTAACTGTTCTTTTAATGACATTATTGGTTGCTCTTTTTGTAATATTTCAACAACCTAAAATAGAATCTGCGGTTGTGGATAATGTGATTACAAGAATAGATATACAAAATAGCCAAGGAGAACCTTTAACTCAGGGCGTTGGTTCTTGGGAGAACTTTCGTTTAAATGCAGAGTTTGCATTTAATAATGGTCAAGTACAGCCAGGAGATACTGCAACGATTCAATTGCCTGAAGAGGTAATATTTGTCGGAAAATCATTTGAAATTCGTGATGTGAACGGACAAGTAGTAGCGAATGCAACCATTGACTCTACAAGTAAACAAGCTGTATTAACCTTTACAAACTATGTAACACAGCGTGCAAGTTTCTCAGGGAACTTCACTATGACGGTTCGTATCGACCACAATGTAGCGCGTACAGCACAACAAATTCCTTTAACAGTAACCGTAAACCACACTCCAATGTATTCAGGAGTTGTCAATTATACTGGGATTGCCGGAATGGAACCTCAAGATTTCGCTAAATCTGGTTGGCAAGATCCAAACGATAATAGCAAGTTACATTACATTATATATGTTAACCAAAATTATCTTAATTTTACGGATATAATGATTGGTGATACAATTCAATACGAAAATGCGAAGATTGATAAATCAAGCTTTAGAGTGATATCTGGAACTTGGTATACAGATACAACAGACAATTCTATTCGTCTAGGGTATCAAGAAGACGTAACAGCAAGTTATAGTCCACAGTTTTCAGCAGATGGCAAGTCGTTCACGTTGAGTTTAAAACCATTTAATCCAAACCGTGGTTACTATGTAAAATACGATGTGGATTTACTAGGTGCTCCAGCAAATGGAATGCTTTTAAATAACAACGCTACGATGGAAGATTCGACGGGTTGGAAATCGGTAGCAGATGCTCAAATTGTTTACCAAGAAGATGGTGGTAATGCAAGAAGTAATATTTTCAAAGTGGAATTAACGAAAAAATCAGACACTGGTGAAAAACTACAAGGTGCGGAATTCGGATTATACTATGAAGGAACATTAGTGAAAACCGCAACTTCCGATGCTAACGGCGTTGTAACATTTGATAGTTTAATCAAACCAAAATACACGATTAAAGAAACAAAAGCGCCAGCCGGATATGTTCTCTCCGAGGAAGAGATTACAGTAAACGTAGCAGATGCAGCCAATGGCGTTGTTCATAAAGATGTAGTGAATAAACCAGAAACTACTACTACAACTACTACAACTACTACAACGACTACAGAAGCGCCAACAACTACCACAACTACGACAACAGAAGCACCAACGACAACGACTGAATCTACAACGTCTTCAACGACGACAACGGAGTCTACAACAGAATCTACGACAACAGAAATGCCAACATCTTCATCAACAACAACAGAAACTAGTACGACTGAAGGATCTACTACAGAAACAACAGTGACGCCAAGAGAGTCCACGACTACTTCTGAAGCTGATCTTCCAAAAACTGGAACTTCTGCGACTATTTTTACTACGATTGCAGGTGCTCTTAGCGTATTAGGTGGATTTGCGATTTTAATGAATCGTAAAGACGTAGACGTAAATCGTTAAAAATAAAATATGATTTGTATAAAAGACTGGAATGATTTCCAGTCTTTTTTGTTGAAAAGAGAGCAAAAAAGTATACGAAGAGAGCAACATTACCATATATGGTAATTACCAAATATGGTAATGTTTAAGTGGGAGGGAAAAATATGAAAATAGAACATCAGATTGACCCAAGAACGTTAGAGTTTGTGGATAGTAGACCGTATAAAGAGAAGATAAAAATGCTTGCTGCTCTTAAGCTGTTGGATAAGGAAGGATTAAGTCCTGCGATACTCGAAATGTGGGGGAATAAAACGAAAACTAAATTGAACATTCCAGTTGTATATACTAAAGAGGAGGCTTTAAAAAATGGATCAAAATCTGAAGCGTTCGATAGCAGGCTTGTCATTCGATTGGGAGAACTACGAAAAAGACTTAGATTTAGATTTTACTCTAAAAGAAATGGCAGCAAGGATTACAGAGTTGAGACTTGTGTCCGGACTCTCTCGTACCGAGTTTGCAGAAAAGGTTGGGATAAAACCAGCACATTTGTCACGGTTAGTTTCAGGACACCATAATCCCTCGATTTTATATTTGGAGAAGATAGCTCAAAAAGTCGGAGCCCATTTAGAAATTTCTTTTGTGATGGACGACGGAGAAACCTGCCATGAAAAGATTAACAAGCAAATCGGGACGAAATGTGTCCCTGTGCATCATAGATCTTAACCAATTTGTAATATGCGTATAGTTGCATTTTTATTGTTTTATGGTAAAATATACATGTATTCAGCAATAGACGTTCAAAGATACTAGAAAAAGAGCGGGACGTAATTAGGCCCTGTTAGGAAGCGATTGGAGGAAGGTTTCGATGAATTATCTTAATCTATCTCATTTGTTGGTCCCAGAAAGCAGGGTTGCACTTCAAACGCGTTTTCGTATCTTACAAGCTATTGCAACGTATCAACCCATTGGGCGTAGGGCACTTGCAAAAGTGGTTCAAATGTCTGAGAGAATACTTCGTAATGAATGTGAGGCGATGAAGAAATTAGACCTCATTGAAGTTCAAGGCTCAGGAATGCATCTTACGGAAATTGGCGAATTTATATTAGAACGTTCGGATGATTTAAAAAACAACTTTATTCAGATGAGTCTGGTGGAACATAAGGTGGCTAAAACCTTAGGCGTTCAGTATGTAAAAGTTGTAGATGATCCGGCAAAAACATCTGAGTTGGTACAAGAGATTATGGATGTACTTTTACCGCTTGGAACTTCCATTATTGCCATCACGGGTGGTCAAACGATGGTCCGTGTCAGCGAAGGATTCACAAAAGAGATTTCAGTGAACCGAGACCTAACGATTGTTCCTGCTAGAGGGGGAATGTTTGGATCGATGCTGATTCAGGCGAATAATGTCAGTGAAAAAATGGCAACTGGAATCGGTGCCCATCATGAAGCACTCTTTGTTCCAGAACATGTCCAACAAGCAACTTATACGCCCTTAATGCAAGAACCTTCCGTCGCAAAGACGATAGGTCTCATGAAAAAGGCGGAGTGTTTGTTATATAGCGTTGGAAGTGCTATTATTATGGGAGAGAGACGTGGCCTCTTGGAAGAACAAATGGCTACGTTAAAAGAGAAGAAAGCAATTGGCGAAGCATTCGGTTGTTTCTTCGATGCAGAAGGAAATGTGGTGTTAAAAATTCCACGAGTAGGGCTGCATCTTAGTGATTTATCTACGATTCCACATTCGATTGCCGTTGTGGAAGGCGAAGAGAAGGCAGCTGCTTTAAAAGCATATGCCAAATTAGCTCCGGTAGATCGCACCTGGTTTGTGATTGACAAGGAGACATCAGAGTTGGTTTTGAACGGGGCAACCCGCAAAAAATAAAATAAAAATTCCTAGGAGGAAAAACTATATGACAGTTAAAGTTGGTATTAACGGTTTCGGACGTATCGGTCGTTTAGCATTCCGTCGTATTCAAGATGTGGAAGGATTAGAAGTTGTTGCAATCAATGACTTAACAGACGCTAAGCAATTAGCTCACTTGTTAAAATATGATTCAACTCAAGGACGTTTCAACGGTGAAGTTGAAGTGTTAGATGGTGCTTTCCGCGTAAACGGTAAAGAAGTTAAAGTACTTGCTAACCGTAATCCTGAAGAATTACCATGGGGTGAACTAGGCGTTGATATCGTATTAGAATGTACTGGTTTCTTCACTTCTAAAGAAAAAGCTGAATTACACTTAAAAGGTGGCGCTAAACGCGTTGTTATCTCTGCTCCTGGTGGAAATGACGTTCCTACTGTTGTATTCAACACAAACCACAACATTTTAACAGGTAAAGAAACTGTTATCTCTGGTGCTTCATGTACTACAAACTGCTTAGCTCCAATGGCTAAAGCATTAAACGATAAATTCGGTGTTGTTGAAGGTTTAATGACAACAATCCACGGTTACACTGGTGACCAAAACACTTTAGACGCACCTCACGCAAAAGGTGACTTACGTCGTGCTCGTGCTGCAGCAGTAAACATTGTTCCTAATACAACAGGTGCTGCTAAAGCTATCGGATTAGTAATCCCAGAATTAAACGGAAAATTAGACGGAGCTGCACAACGTGTTCCTGTTCCAACAGGTTCATTAACTGAATTAGTAACAGTTTTAGAAAAACCAGTTACTGCTGAAGAAATCAACGCAGCTATGAAAGAATTAGCAAATGAATCTTACGGTTATACTGAAGATCCAATCGTTTCTTCTGATATCGTAGGTATCACTTATGGTTCATTATTCGATGCAACTCAAACTAAAGTAATGACTGTAGGCGACAAACAATTAGTTAAAACTGTTGCTTGGTACGATAACGAAATGTCATACACTGCACAATTAGTTCGTACTTTAGAATACTTTGCAAAACTATAATTTAAACTATAGATTTGGCTAATCGTATCTATTTTCTCAGGGCGATGGAAGCATTCGCTTCCTCGCCCTGTTTTCATAATGTGAGTAATGCACTCGCTCCAAATAAAAATGTAGGAGGCTATTTTATGGCTAAAAAAATCGTTACAGACTTACAAGTTGAAGGCAAAAAAGTTTTAGTTCGTGTGGACTTTAACGTACCTTTGAAAGATGGCGTGATTACAGACGACAACCGTATCGTTCAAGCATTGCCAACAATCAAATACTTAGTTGACCACAATGCGAAAGTGATTTTATTCTCTCACTTAGGTAAAGTGAAATCAGAAGAAGACAAAGCTAAATTGAGCTTACGTCCAGTTGCAGAACGTTTATCTGAGTTATTAGAAAAACCAGTGACTTTCGTTCCAGAAACTCGTGGAGAAAAGTTAGAAGCTGCTATTAATGCACTTAACGAAGGCGATGTTTTATTATTCGAAAATACTCGTTTCGAAGATTTAGATGGCAAGAAAGAATCTAAAAACGACCCTGAATTAGGTAAATATTGGGCTTCTTTAGGCGACTTATTCGTTAACGATGCATTCGGTACAGCTCACCGTGCGCATGCTTCAAACGTTGGTATTGCTAGCCAATTAGAATCAGCTGCTGGATTCTTGATGGAAAAAGAAATCAAGTTCATCGGTGGTGCAGTAGATAACCCAGAACGTCCATTCGTGGCAATCTTAGGTGGAGCGAAAGTTTCAGACAAGATCGGTGTTATCAACAGCTTATTAGACAAAGCGGATAAAGTTCTTATCGGTGGAGGAATGGCGTACACATTCTTCAAAGCAATGGGACGTGAAGTAGGTCTTTCATTATTAGAATTAGACCGCGTTGAATTAGCAAAAGAAATTATGGAAAAAGCTGGCGACAAATTAGTGTTACCAATCGATAACGTTGTTGCTAAAGAATTCTCTAATGACGCTGTAGCTACAATCGTTGCTTCAGATGCGATTCCAGCAGATCAAGAAGGGTTGGATATCGGACCTAAGACAGTTGAATTATTTGCAAGCTACTTAAAAGATGCAAAAACTGTTGTATGGAATGGACCAATGGGTGTATTCGAATTACCAAACTTTGCTAAAGGAACAATCGGTGTATGTGAAGCGATTGCGAACCTTGAAGGCGCAACTACAATCATCGGTGGTGGGGACTCAGCTGCTGCTGCAATCTCACTAGGCTACGCTGACAAATTCACTCACATTTCAACAGGTGGTGGAGCTTCTCTAGAATATCTAGAAGGTAAAGAACTACCAGGTGTTGCTGCTATCAGTGATAAATAATTTTTAAATATTTAAAAGGAGATGTTGTGTATATGCGTAAACCAATTATTGCCGGAAACTGGAAAATGAATAAAAACCCAAAAGAAACTCAAGCTTTTGTGGAAGCTGTTGTTGGTAAATTACCTTCAGGCGAACGCGTAGAAAGTGCTATCGCTGCTCCTGCAGTTAACTTAGTCACTTTATTAGAATATGCGAAAGGTTCAGAATTAAAAGTAGCTGCTGAAAACTGCTACTTTGAAGATGCTGGTGCTTTCACAGGTGAAACTTCACCTAAAGTATTAGCTGAAATGGGCGTGCACTACGTAGTGATTGGTCACTCAGAACGTCGTGAATACTTCCACGAAACTGACGAAGATATCAACAAAAAAGCACATGCTATTTTCAGAAACGGCTTAACACCAATCATTTGTTGTGGTGAAACATTAGAAACTTACGAAGCAGGAAAAGCTTCTGAATTCGTAGGCGGACAAGTTTCTGCAGCATTGAAAGGTTTATCAAACGAGCAAGTATCATCATTAGTGATTGCTTATGAACCAATCTGGGCTATCGGAACTGGTAAATCAGCATCTCAAGATGACGCTCAAAAAATGTGTAAAGTTGTTCGTGACGTAGTAGCAGCTGACTTCGGTCAAGAAGTTGCTGACAAAGTTCGCGTTCAATACGGTGGATCTGTTAAACCAGAAAACATTGCTGAATACATGGCTTGTCCAGATGTGGACGGAGCTCTTGTAGGTGGAGCAAGCTTACAACCAGATTCATTCTTAGCTTTATTGGAGGCAGTAAAATAATGGCAAAATCACCAGTTGCAATCATTATCTTAGATGGTTTCGGATGGAGACCAGAAGTTGAAGGTAATGCTGTTGCACAAGCAAAAAAACCAAATTTTGATCGTTATTATAACGAATTCCCTCATACAACATTAAAAGCTTCTGGATTAGATGTAGGTCTACCAGATGGCCAAATGGGGAACTCAGAAGTAGGTCATACAAACATCGGTGCTGGACGTATCGTTTACCAAAGCTTAACTCGTATCGACAAAGCGATTTTAGATGGTGAATTCGAATCAAACCCAGCCTTAAACGGTGCATTTAACCACGTAAAAGAAAATGGCTCTGCATTACACTTATTCGGATTATTATCTGATGGTGGGGTACACAGCCACATCAACCATTTATTAGCATTAGTGGAAACAGCTAAAACAAAAGGAATCGACAAAGTGTACATTCATGCCTTCATGGATGGACGTGACGTAGACCCTAAAGCTGGTCCTTCTTACATCAAAACATTAGAAGATAAATTAGCTGAAGTAGGCGTTGGCGAAATCGCAACAGTGTCAGGTCGTTACTATGCAATGGACCGTGACAAACGTTGGGAACGTGTGAAATTAGCTTATGATGCCATTGCTCATAGCGAAGGACCACAATTCGAAAGCGCACAAGCAGTTATCGAAGATAGCTATGCTAAAGACGTTACAGATGAATTCGTTATTCCATCAGTAATCGTTAAAGATGGCAAACCAGTGGCAAAAGTAGAAGACAATGATGCAATCATCTTCTTCAACTTCCGACCTGACCGTGCAATCCAATTATCAAATGCGTTCACTGATAAAGAGTGGACAAACTTTGACCGTGGTGCACGTGCTACAAACGTTAAATTTGTGACAATGACTTTATATAACCCAAGCGTAGATGCAGAAGTTGCATTCCCGCCAATCCCAATGACAAACGTTCTTGGTGAAGTGTTATCTAAAGCAGGCCTTGCACAATTACGTATTGCCGAAACTGAAAAATATCCACACGTAACATTCTTCATGAATGGTGGACGTAACGAAGAATTTCCTGGCGAAAACCGTATTTTAATTCCTTCTCCAAAGGTTGCAACTTACGACTTGAAACCAGAAATGAGTGCTTACGAAGTAGGAGATGCATTATACAACTCAATCATCAATGATGAGAATGATGCTATCATCTTAAACTTCGCTAACCCTGACATGGTAGGACACTCTGGAATGTTAGAACCAACTATCAAAGCGATTGAAGCAGTGGACGAAAACTTAGGTAAAGTTGTTGATGCCATCCTTGAAAAAGGCGGTAGCGCAATTATCTTTGCAGACCACGGTAACTCAGAAACTATGATTACACCAGAAGGAACACCACATACTGCACATACAACAGTGCCAGTACCAGTGATTGTTACGAAGAAAGGTGTTACATTGCGTGAGGGTGGACGTTTAGCAGACGTTGCTCCAACAATGCTTGATCTATTAAATGTTGAAAAACCAGCAGAAATGACTGGAGAAACATTGATCGAAAAATAAAGAAAACCTTAGGAATTCTTGAAAGTCTATAGGTTTTCGATTAAAATAATAACGTACAAAATAAAATTTAAAGGAGTTAATAAATCATGCCATTTATTACAGATGTATTAGCAAGAGAAGTACTAGACTCACGTGGAAACCCAACAATCGAAGTTGAAGTTTACACAGAAAGTGGAGCGTTCGGACGCGGTATGGTTCCTTCAGGAGCTTCAACTGGTGAATACGAAGCAGTTGAATTACGTGACGGCGACAAATCTCGTTACTTAGGAAAAGGAGTTCAAAAAGCAGTTGACAATGTGAACAACATTATCGCTGAAGCTATCTTAGGTTATGATGTTCGTGAGCAAATGGCGATCGATAAATTAATGATCGAATTAGATGGTACTCCAAACAAAGGTAAATTAGGAGCTAACGCAATCTTAGGCGTATCTATCGCTGTAGCACGCGCAGCTGCTGACTACTTAGACCAACCTTTATACCAATACTTAGGCGGATTCAACACTAAAGTATTACCAACACCAATGATGAACATCGTTAACGGTGGATCTCACTCAGATGCTCCAATCGCATTCCAAGAGTTCATGATTTTACCAGTTGGTGCGCCAACATTCAAAGAAGCTTTACGTTGGGGTGCTGAAGTATTCCACGCATTGAAAGCTATCTTACACGACCGTGGTTTAGTAACTGCTGTAGGTGACGAAGGTGGTTTCGCTCCAACATTCGAAGGAACTGAAGATGCTGTAGAAACAATCTTAGCTGCAATCAAAAAAGTAGGTCTAGAACCTGGTAAAGATGTTTACTTAGGATTTGACTGTGCTTCATCTGAATTCTTCAAAGATGGCGTATATGACTACACAATCTTCGAAGGTGAAAAATGTGCTAAACGTACTCCAGCTGAACAAGTTGAATACTTAGCAGAATTAGTTGAAAAATACCCAATCATCACAATCGAAGACGGCTGTGACGAAAACGACTGGGATGGATGGAAATTATTAACTGAACGCTTAGGCGGTAAAGTTCAATTAGTTGGTGACGACTTATTCGTAACTAACACTGAAATCTTATCTCGTGGTATTGAAAAAGGTATTGCAAACTCAATCTTAATCAAAGTAAACCAAATCGGTACTTTAACTGAAACATTCAACGCAATTGAAATGGCTCAAAAAGCTGGTTACACTGCAGTTGTTTCACACCGTTCTGGTGAAACTGAAGATTCAACAATTGCTGACATCGCAGTTGCTACAAACGCTGGACAAATCAAGACTGGTTCATTAAGCCGTACAGACCGTATTGCTAAATACAACCAATTATTACGTATCGAAGATCAATTAGGTGACTTAGCTGTTTACCAAGGTCTATCAGCGTTCTACAACTTAAAAAATAAATAATTCCTAGGAATTACGGAGGGAAAGCAAATTGCTTTCCCTCCTTTTTTTGTGCAAAATTTGAGAGATTCTACCGAAGGTTGAAGGGATAAGAAACAGCGCTTATTTTATAAAGAGTTACTATTTAATGAATGAGTTTGAAAAATGATAACCTGATTGATAGCCGTTTGAATATAGTGGATTTTGTGATGAGGCACCGCCTCGAGCCCAAGGTCTCTCGGTCTTCGAAGCTTCAAAGAGGGAGTAGTGGATGAATCCACAACTCCCTCTAATTCACATTCGATGCTTTTTTCCATCACTCATTCCACTATAACGGCTATCTTCGGTTATCATTTTTCAATGCAATTCAATTATTAGTTTTCTAACATAAGCGCTGTTTCTTATCCTTAGGTGTGAAATAAGACAATTTTTGCGAAGAAAAGAGGGAGGAGTAGAGAGAAGGAGAGAATGTTAGAAAAAGACAGCAAAACGGCTATCAATCAGGTTATCATTTTTTAAAATGTTTTAAGGAGAGCAAAATAGTTATAGTAAACCGCAAGAAAGGATAAGAGCTTTTGGAGATTTCATTGTAAAATAAATTTAGAAACGAAATCAAAATGAATGGAGGGGTTTTGATGAAAGTAGCAGTTGGCGTTGATATTGGGGGAACAAAAGTAGCTGTTGCGTTGATTAATGAGAAGGGAGAAATTGTTAGTCGTTCTCAAAGACCTAGCCAAACTGAGAGTGCAGAAGGTTTGTATCAGGGAGTGGTCCAACTCATTCAAGAGGTACTCGAAGAAAATGATTTACGTATTCAAGATACATACGGTATTGGTGTTGGTTTGCCAGGAAAAGTGGATGTAGAAAATGGAGTAGCTGTTTTCCAAAATAATATTCCGTGGGCAAATTTTCCAGTCGTAGAACGATTAAAACAAACATTCGGCGATATTCCAGTACGCATTGACAATGACGTAAAAGTGGCTGCCTATGCGGAATATCGATTACTTCATTTAAAATCGTCTGACATGTTTGGTTATGTCACTGTATCAACAGGTATTGCAGCGACTAACATTGTCAATAATACGATTTTACGCGGGGAAGGTTTTTCAGGAGAAATTGGGTTTTTAAAAGTTCCGTACTTTGAATGTTTAGAATCGTTAGAGGGAGCTTGTTCAGGTGTGGCTATTGAGCGTACAGGGAGAGAGTTGTATGAAGATGTAGCCTTAACTACAAAAGATGTTTTTGAAAAATGGAGATCTGGAGAAGAAGCGGCAAATAGAATCATAGAGGAGACTGCAAAAGGCCTAGCCAGTGCATTGCATGGAATGGTTTGCCTTCTGGATCCAAAAGTGATTGTATTCGGGGGTAGCGTTTCAAATTACAATCCAGACTTTATTGAATTGATTAAAGAGGAATTAGGAAATCTCTTGCATCACGAACAAAAACATATTTTAGAAAATATAAAAGCCTCCACCATTAAGGGAGACAATGGAATTATTGGAGCGGGACTTCTTGTAGTAGAATAAGCAAACGATAAAAAGTGCTAGGATTTCCTAGCACTTTTTTATTTACCTCTCATTTCGCGGTGTGAGATAAACTATTTTAGTAAATTTATCTCATAGAAAGTCTTTTGATTATCAAAAAAACATCAGTTTATTGAAAGGATAGTGGGGAATCACATTGAATGTGAATTAGGTGGAGTTAGGAATGAATTCCTTACTCCACCTTTGAAGCTTCAAAGGTGAGAGACATAAGGCTCGAACCGGTGTCCCACTATAACTCTTTCAATAATAAAACTGATGTTTTAAAGATAATCAAAAAGAATGCCCGTAAACGTTATAAGGTTTAGGTGCATCCTATCAAGAATTGTTAAATAGCCTACTTCTCTTTGCAATGGGAGATAAACTAAGAAAAGTTCATTTGTACATAAAGAAAAAGAGTCCCTCGGACTTTATAATGACATTAATGGCGGTTGCGACCGATGTGAATTACAGATTCTTGAAGAGAATTCTTCTAGAATCTGTTTGAAGCTCGGTAGGGTTGAGACCGTGGCTCAACCCGGTGTAGCCTTTTAAGTCATTATAATAACGTCCGAGAGGAATCTTTTCTTTTTATTTTAGAAAGTCAGAAGATAACTTTTCTTGGTTTATCTCACTAAGCCTACCGCTTTTTCCATCTTGCGTAGTGTTTTATTCGCTACGTAATTTGCTTTCTTAGCACCCTCATCCAAAATCTCATCTAACTTATCAGATTTCAACAACTCATAATAACGCTCTTGGATGGGTTCCATAACTGCGATAATGGCATCGGCTAATTCTTCTTTAAATTGACCATAACCTACGCCTTTGAAGCGTGACACTAATGATTCAATACTTTCACCAGAGAAAGCAGAGAAGATGGTTAATAGGTTCGATACGCCAGGTTTTTCAACTGGGTCGAATTCAATCACACCACTTGAATCAGTAACGGCGCTCTTAATCTTTTTACGAATCACTGCTGGCTCATCAAGCATGCTGATGTATTCTTTCACGTTAGCGTCTGATTTACTCATTTTCTTTGTAGGTGTTTGAAGACTCATGACACGAGCTCCTGCTTTTGGAATAAAGGGTTCTGGCATCACAAGTAATTGGTTGCCATTTCCATAGCGACTGTTGAAGCGTTCAACGAAGTCACGTGTTAATTCCATATGTTGTTTTTGGTCTTCTCCAACAGGGACCACTTCAGCATTATATAAAACGATATCGGCTACCATTAGCGGAGGGTAGGTTAATAACCCTGCCGAAACGGATTGTTGCTTTTGAGATTTATCTTTGTATTGCGTCATGCGTTCTAATTCACCAACGCCGACATTACATTGTACGATCCATGCGGCTTGTGCATGTGCTGGAACTTCAGATTGAACGAAGATGGTTGATTTTTCAGGATCCAAACCAATCGCAAGGTAAAGTGCTGCAAGCGAACGAGTTTGCTCTTTTAATTTCTTTGGATCTTGTGGAACGGTAATCGCATGTTGGTTTACGATACAGTAAGTACAATCATACTCATCTTGCAGGGCTACGAAGTTTTTCATAGCTCCAATATAGTTCCCAATGGTTGGAATTGCAGAAGGCTGCACGCCAGAGAAAATTCTTTTTTTAGACATAGTAGTGCTCCTTAAAGTTTGTAGTTTTATTATACCTTATTTTGAAGGGATTTTCATGAAAAATAAAAATAATATTTTTCAAGGATTGTGAATACAGTCAAAATCCTAAAGCCTGTTTCTATCAGAATGAAAGCGAGTGAAAACTATTTTGAAAGAATAAAATTTTCATTAATTTTGCAAAAAGTTTGTGAAAATCAAAAATTTTTTCTAAAATCATATAGATTTTTTTTAATATATCATATATAATAATACACGTATTAAAGCCAGAGTATCATATTGAAGGAGGACATAGCGAATGGTTACATTATATACCTCACCAAGTTGTACATCATGTCGTAAAGCTCGAGCTTGGTTAGAAGAGCACAACATTGAGTACACCGAAAGAAACATTTTTTCAGAACCATTAACAATCGATGAAATTAAAAACATCTTGCGTATGACAGAAGATGGCACCGAAGAGATTATTTCAACTCGTTCTAAAGCCTTTCAAGAGTTAAAAATCGATTTAGATGAAGTCCCTTTGAATCAACTATTTTCATTAATCCAAAATAATCCAGGATTACTACGTCGTCCTATTATGTTAGATGAAAAGAGATTCCAAGTAGGATATAACGAAGACGAAATTCGTCGTTTCTTATCAAGAGAAGTACGAGCATATGAATTAGATATGGCTCAACGTTTAGTCAACTTTTAAAGAAAATTAGCCCCGAGAATTCAGGGCTTTTTTTGTGCACAAAATGAATTAGTTATTTGGAAAAAGATGGAAATAATCATTCACTAGCGAACTGCTTGCAAAAAAGGAACTTCAATTTGAAGTTCCTTTTTATAATTCTTTATAGTAATACACAGCCAGTTGTGTACGGTCTCTTAACTCTAACTTTTCGAGTAAAGCGGATAAGTAATTTCTAACGGTTCCTTCGCTGAGATACATTTTCTCAGCGATTTCTTTATTGTTAAAGCCTTCTGCAACTAGATAGAGCAGTTCATTTTCACGTTCGCTTAAATGAGCGCTTGATTTCTTCTCAAATGTTTTCTTCACTGGCATTTCAATCGTTGAATCATAAACAATTTGCCCGTTCATTACAGCTTCGATGGCTGGCAGGATGCCTTTAATATGTTGTTTTAATAAATATCCCTTACAACCAATCGAAAGTGCTTTGGTAATATACTCATCATCTTGGAAGGTTGTTAGGAATAAAATATTTGCTTTTGGAAAATCCTTTAAAATTTCATGTGCTGCCTCAATTCCACTAGTTGGTTCCATACGAATATCCATCAAAACGAGGTCTGGCTGATGAGTAATATATAATTCAACAGCATCACGCCCGTCGTTTCCAGTCCCTACTACTTCAATATGGTCTTGAACAGATAGAATGGTTTCTAAGGCTTGCAAAACTAAAAAGTCATCGTCGATAAGAATCGTTTTAATCATGGTGCTCCTCCTGTTTAGGAATACGGATAAAGATGTCATATCCGTTTGTAGTTTGTAGTGTCATAACTCCTTTATGTTTCTCTACGAGTTCTTTCATCATTGTGAGTCCCATTCCCGGGGTTATATTATGAGTTTTGTTCCCGTTATCTTTATATTGAATCGTATAATAATTGTTCTGTTCTAATAAGAACAATTGAAGTTGATTTCCATTTGAATACTTCATAAAGTTCGTAATCATTTCCTTACAAATGGTAAGGATATCGTATTTCAAACCGATGGGGATCTCATCAGATATTGTGTTTTGATAATTGACTTGCGCCTTCTTCTCAAGGGGATGAAGGATTTCATCCATCTTTTGAGAAAGTAAGAAGGAGTCATCATAAAGGTTATGAATGGTTGAACGGATTTCGTTCATTCCGCTTTGAAGAATTCCTGAAACTTGTTCCAATTTTTTCTCCACAACAGGTTCATTAGTGATAATTTGTAGGGCTTCTAGTTGCATAATCGACGCACTCAGCGTATGTCCAATTTGATCATGCAAGGCATGGGAGATACGGTTACGTTCTTTGAGAGTAGCAACCTCCATTTGTTTTAAAGTTTCCTCTTGGCTAAATTGCTGCCTTTGAAGTAGAATCAATCGTTCATGCTCCAAGTCGTCTTGGATAAGGTGACTCTTTATTCTGAATTTTTTATCATAGCTACTACGCAAAATAAGATATGTTCCAATAACGGTTAGTAGTAATGTTAATAGATTTGGACGTAGTAGAAGGAGAACTCCAGTAAAAATTCCTGGGGGTCCAAACAGTTGAGCGGCATGCATGATGAAAATTGAAATATAAAGTACACACTCAGGAAAGACAATACATAATGCACCAGAAATTACCAAAGCAATGCGTTGTATCCAACTATTTTCAAAAACTTCCATGGATAGAGAGAAAATAAAAATACAAAGTCCTAGAAAGATTGTAAAGACCTCTACTTGTTGTCCCATCAAATACATACTAATCAGAATAAAGAACATTAATTTCTCTAAAAAAGTCCGCAAATCTCTCACCTCCGACGCTCTTTCTTTCAGTGTAGCCCAAATAGGGAGAAATATCTACTCATTTATGACAAATGTAATATGCAACTAACGACATTTGACACTAGTTTGTGACAAGCATGCTGGATATACTAAGAATGTAAAAACAATCAATGAGGTGAAGACATGGAAAACAGTATCCAAGTAAAAAGTCTTGTAAAACGATACAAAGACTTGATGGCATTAAATCATTTTGATATTGAAATTCGTAAAGGAGAGCTGCTAGCGCTTCTTGGACCAAACGGATGTGGAAAGACAACTGCGATTAACAGTATGTTAGGATTTTTAACCTTTGATAGTGGTGAAGTAACGGTTTTAGGAGAAAGCAAGTTTCCGTTATCCAATAAAGTACGACGCGAAATTGGGATTGTTCCACAGGATTTAGCGTATTTAGATAATTTAACAGTAGAAGAAAATATTGATTTCTTCTGCGGATTGTATATTTCAGATGCAAAGCAACGAAAACAATATGTACAAGAGGCAATTGAGTTTGTAGAATTACAAGATTTCCGTAAATTCGTTCCGAAAAAATTGAGTGGAGGGTTGAAACGCCGCTTGAACATCGCATGCGGAATTGTACATAAACCAAGTCTAATTTTCTTTGATGAACCAACAGTAGCGGTAGACACACAAAGTCGTTCATTTATTTTAGAAGGCATTCGCAAGCTCAATGAACAGGGAAGTACGATTATTTACACAACGCACTACTTAGATGAGGTGGACGGGTTAAGTGACCGAATCGTGATTATGGATAAAGGGAAGAGTATTGTTTCAGGTACTTCTCAAGAATTGAAAAAATCTATTGCAACTTCTGAAATTATCCAAGTAGAACTGTCAACAGTTCCAACAGAAGAACAAGTGGCTCGCTTAAAACAAATTCCGCACGTTCTTGTTTTAGAGCAACATAAAGATCATTTGAAATTCAACTTCGAACAAGGAACGAATCACTTGCTTCACGTGGCTAATGCCCTTGAAGAATTGAACTTGAGCTATGTTCGTTTATACAGTGAACAACCAAGTTTAGATGATGTATTCCTTGCATATACAGGGAAAGGACTTCGAGATTCATGAAGACATTCTTAAAATTATTTACTTATTTATCAAAAGACGCTTTAAAAGATTTTTCATTCTCGTTCTGGGTGTTACTTTATCCGATTATCTTGGTTTCACTCTATTTCGTGTCTTTTTCAGGAATTATGAATCAAGATATGGGTACTGTTCGTGTAGCCATGACAACAGATAATCCATACCATTATGTATTCGAACAAGCGGGAGACTATTTTGAAATTATTGATGTTGATTCTCAGGAGGCTGGGAAAGAACTCGTAACAGATGATAAAGCTGACGGATTCGTTGACAATAACTTAGATGTAGTTGTAAGCAAATCGTCGGGGGTTCCTCAAAGTGTTTTGAAAAATGTAGTGACACAAATTAAACAAGTTCAAAGTTTGGGGCAAGGGGCTGCAAGCATTGATTTTAATAAGAGTTGGGTTACTCAGGCAACCAGCGATGTGAGCCAAGGAACGATGTTATTCTATAGTGCACTTGCCAGCTTTACAATGTATTCCGTATTTAGTGGTGTTGTTTGTGCAGCCTATTTAAACGGAAATGTGTCACCGATTGGGCGACGTATTATGGGCAGTCCATTTAGCAAAGGAAAACTCATTATCAATTGCTTTATGATTGGATTATTGCTCAATATCACTTCAAACGCTATTTTACTTGTCTACATGACACAAGTATTGAAAATTGATTTATTCGCAGATTGGGGAGGAAGTCTCCTTCTTATGTTGATGGGAAATGTATTTGGAATTTCAGCTGGTCTTTTGATAGGAACCAATCAAAAACTCACTATGCAAGGGCGTATCATCTTCTCGTTAATGCTAAACCTCGTTCTCTCGGCGCTAGCTGGAATGATGGGAACAGCAATGAAAAGTTTTGCCAATACCTTTATGCCAGGATTTAATCAATTTAATCCCGTCGCATTAATGGTTACTGGATTTTATCAATTAAACCGACTCGTAGGGAGTGCTCATCTAGGCAGAACTTACTTATTGCTTGGTATTTACACACTAGCACTTCTAGGATGTGCATTATGGAGATTAAGGAGAACACGTTATGATAGTCTATAAATATTTTTTAAAACTTGCTTATCGATTAAAATCATATGCGATTATTTTCCTAGTCATCTTTATGGGATTGGGATATTCTCAAGCGTTAGGAAATCAAGAAGTAACAGGATTCCAAGACACAAATTATAAAGTCGTGATTAAAGACGAATCAGAGGGGAATAGCGACATTATCAATGCAATGATTGCTTCTTTGAAAAAAGATCATAAAGTCACTCTGACAACCAATAGCGATAACAGCATGAAAGAAGCAGTTTATGCAAATGATGTGGATGGCGCAATGTGGATTCCATCAGATGTTGATGCAAGAATCAACAAAGGGGAAGAAGCGCTGGATATGGAAATTGGAAATTCTCTTGAAGGGAATTTACTTCGAGAATACGTAAATTCATATATACGCTATGCAGTCGTGTTGAAAAATCAAGGCAATTTCAGTACCGAAAATATGGATAAAATTTTAAAAGAGCAAGCAACAGTGAGTGTGATATCAAAAGATGCAACTGTCAAAGATGCAGATTATTATGCAGAATTTGGTGAAATCTATTTTTCACACACCCCGTTTCTTTACCTTTCAATCTTTATCTTCTTGCTTGGGTTAATCTTTGCCTTACTTGAAAAAGATGAAGTAGCAAAACGAATCATCATCGGCATGAAGAGCGTAAACCGAGTGACATTTGAAAAATTCCTTGGTGGATTAACCGTTGTTGGAATCATCGTAGGAATCAATTTAGCTTTTGTCGCTATCTTAGCGCCAAGCTTCTATGTGAATGCAGCAGCTCCAAAATCTTTAATACTCATGATTTCGATGGCTCTTACAGCCTACGCTTTAGCATTCCTTTGCTCAGTAATTATTGGAGACAACCGTCATGGATATTCTGCCGCAAGTACAGTGATTGGGATGGGATTGTCATTTATCTCAGGAATTTTTGTACCATTAAGTTTACTTAATCCGGTAGCTATTAGTATCGCAAAATTCTTCCCAGTATATTACGTGATTTCAGCTGCAGAAAATCCTTCAACAGATTTTTCAAGTTACGCTTTCAACCTAGGGATGGTACTTTTATTCGGAATATTATATGTTGCATTAGCCTTTAGTATCCAACAGATTCGTACAAGACAATTTGGTCGCAGCCTGAAGAAAGCCTAAGCCTTATAAAAGAAAAAGTATCGTCGTTTCGCGCCCAATTCCATCCTATCGACCCTTCCAAAAATAAGAAATACGAATGAGTTAAATTTACAAATTAGTTTTGGATGGATGCCATAAATTTAGTTGAAAATTTATTTTAAAGAAGATTCCAAAGAAGACTGCGGATTTTATAATCGCAGTAACGGGGAATCGCATCGAATGTGAGGGAGAAAGACAGAAATAGCCTAAATATATTTATGTATTTAGGCTATTTCGTTTTCTTTCCCCCACAAAGTTGAATAGG